>JACQFK010000425.1 GCA_016200125.1 Planctomycetota bacterium | reverse complement strand
CCGCCCTTCCCCTGGAGGGGCGCCAGCACGTCCTTGAAGAAGGGCCGCAGGTCGATCGTCAGATCCGCGCTGCGCGAGATCACCACGCTCGACGTCTCGCCGGTCCCGCCGAGGATCGCCACCTTCCCGGGGACCGCCGCCACCGCCGTGGCCACCGAGCGCAGGTACTCGATCCCCTTCCCTTCGAAGACCTCGACGACGACCTTCCCGCGGGCGGCCAGCTCGCGGCCCAGCTGCTCGGCGAGCTTGCGCTCCGCCGCGTTCAGCTGCTTCCGCGTCTCGGAGAAGTCGGCCTGGATCCGGTCGACCGCCTTCTCGAGGTCGTCCCGGCCGGCCGACAGCTTCTGGCCCAGCGACTTCAGGATCCGGGCATTCTCGCGCGCCTCGGTCAGCGCACGGTAGCCGCAGAGGAAGTGGACGCGCGTCGTCGCCTTCTGCCGCTCGATGCCCGTCACGCAGACGACGCCGACCTCGCCCGTCGTGCGCGGATGGGTGCCGCAGCAGGCCTGGCAGTCGTATTCCTTCACGGTCACCACGCGGATCCGCTCCTCGGCGGGCGGCGGCTTGCGCATCGGCAGGCCCTTGGCCTCCTCGTGGCCGTAGAAGCCGATCTGCACCGCGCGGTTCTCGTAGATGATCATGTTCGCGAGCGTCTCCGCCCGCTCGATGTCCACCGGAGCGACGTTCTGGTCGAGGTCGATCGAGCAGCCCTGGCGGCCCAGGTGGAAGCTCGAGGTCTGGGCCTTCGACACGCGGACGAAGGCCTCGGACAGCAGGTGCTGCCCGTGGTGCTGCTGCATGTGGTCGCGGCGGCGGTCCCAGTCGATCACGCCGCGGACCTCGCCCTCGAGCGGCGACGCCACCGCGTGGACGACGTCGGGCCCCTCCTCGAGGACGTCGGTGACCTCGATGCCGTTCAGGGTGCCGAGGTCGCAGGGCTGTCCGCCGCCGGTCGGATAGAACGCCGTGCGGTCAAGCACCACGCCCTTGTCGGTCTTCCGGACCACGCGGGCGGTGAACTCCTTGAGGTACGGGTCGAGATAGTAGAGCCGTTCGGTCATGGCGCTGGATTGTATCGGGGCGGGCCTTGCGGGGCAACCCCGTGCTTGCTACGCTGGCCCGCCATGCCCCGCAGAGCGTGGCTCCTCGCGCTGGCCGCCGCCGCCCTGCGGGCCGCCGCCGCCTTCACCGTCGTGGTGATCGAGTCCGACGGCGCGCGGAACCTGAGGATGGCCGAACTGATCGGTCAGGGCCGCTTCGCCGAGGCCCTGCTCGTCCGGACCCCGACCCCGCCTCTGCACCCCTTCCTCACCGCGCTCCTGGACAGCGCCGTCGGCAACCTCCACGTCGCCGGCGTCGCCCTCTCGGTCCTGCTGGGCGGACTTGCCGTCCTGCCGCTCTATGCGATGGCCCGACGCACCTGGGACGACCGCGTCGCAACCCTGGGCGCGGCGCTCTACGCCGTCCTTCCCGCAATCGTCGACTTTCAGATCGAACCGATCACCGAAGGGGCCTTCCTGTTCCTCTTTTTCTCGGCGATGGCCCTGGGCTGGTCGGCGCTCGAGGAGAAGTCCTGGGAGCGGACCGTCGCGGCCGCCGGCTGCGCCGCGCTGGCCTGGCTCACGCGCGCCGAGGGGATCTACCTCCTGCCGCTCTTCCTCGCCGCCGCGGCCCTCCGCTTCAGCCGCTTCTCGTTCGTCGCGATCCCCGTATTCTTCAGCGTCTGGCTGATCCTGGCCTTCCCCTACCTCAGCTTCATCCACGCCCAGACCGGACACTGGCAGGCTTCGCTGAGCCCGATCCCCGGGATGATCCGCGACTTCTTCAGCGGCGAGCGGACGGCGACCGGGATGGACTTCGACGAGTACCGCGCGGTCCAGAAGCACGGGAGGCTGATCGGCGGCGCGGCCCATCTCGGCGCCTATTTCTTCGGCAAGGTCCTCTTCTACGTGCTCGGGCCCTTCCTCGTCCTCGGACTCTTCAAGCCGCGGCCCGCCGAGGGCCGCCGGACGCTGCTCGCGTACCAGCTCCTCGCCGCCTTCGGCTACCTGCTCCCGATCTTCCTCTCGTTCTTCGCCTCGACGCCCTTCTCCCACCGCTTCCTGCTGGCGCCGGCCGCCCTGCTTCTCCCGGTGACGGCGGTCGGCCTGGTCCGCGCCGCGGAGTGGACGCGGCGGCGCGAAGCCCTGCCGGTGATGGCCGGCGCGCTCTGCCTCGCGATGGCCGTCCGCGATTTCCGCCCGCGCCGCGCCGACAAGGCCGGCATGAAGGAGGCGGGGCTCGCGATCCTGAAGACCCTCGGGCCCGGCAAGCGGCTCTTCGCGACCAACGGCCAGATCGAGTTCTACGCGAAGTCGGCCTACGTGCCGCTGCCGGAGGACGCGACCTTCGAGACCCTGCAGGCGGCCCGTCTCGACGCCTTCGCCTTCTGCCTCCCGGAGCTGCGGCGCTGGGAGCCGCGCCTTGAGGAGCGGATCCGCGAGCGCCACGCGGCCTTCGGCGAATTCCCCGCGCCGCCGCGCAAGGACGTCCTTCCCGTCCGCGTCTATCTGGCAAAGCCATGACGACGCGCGAACGGGCCGGTCTGATCGGCGTCCTCGCGGCCGCCTTCGTCCTGCGGGTGCTGCTCGTTCTCTCCCTCCGCGGGCAGCCCTACTTCGACACGCCCATCGTCGACAGCGCCGCCTACGACCAGTGTGCCGTCGAGATCTCGACGAAGAGCTTCTGGGGCGACAAGGCCTTCTACCAGGACCCTCTCTATCCCTACTGCCTCGGGATCTTCTACAAGATCTTCGGGCGCGATCTGCTCTGGGTCCGCCTCGTGCAGGCGGCGATCGGCACCGCGGGCCTCTGGATGCTCTTCGAGGCGGCGCGCCGCTTCCTCGGCTACCGTACCGCGATCGTCGCGCTGGCGATCGGCGCCCTCTACAAGGCGTTTCTCTTCTACGACACCGCGCTCCTCAAGGAGTTCCTCGGAGCCGTGGCCATCGAGGCGGCGCTGCTGGCCTGGTCGCTCGACAAGAAGTGGAAGGGGCTCGCCTTCGGCGCGGCGCTGGGGATCGGCACGCTGGTCCGGGGCAACCTGCTGCTGCTCGCGGTCGCCGCCTCGGCGCTCCTGGCCCTCCGGCGCGACTGGAAAGCCGCGGGACTCGTGGTTGCGGGCGCGGTCCTCTGCATCCTCCCGGCGACGATCCGCAACGCCGTCGTGGCGAAGGACTTCGTCCTCACGACGTCCCAGTTCGGGCCGAACCTCTACACGGGCAACAACCCCGAGAACACGACCGGCCGCTATCGCCCGCCGTCGTTTCTCAAGGCCGGCGCGCCCGAGTTCGAGGAGGCCGGCTTCCGCGCCGAGGCGGAGCGGATCGAGGGGCGGCCGATGAAGGCCTCCGAGATCGACGCCTTCTGGCGCCGGCACGCGCTCTCCTACATCGGCTCCAACATGGGCACTTTCCTCGTCGTCACGGCGAAGCGCCTCCTCATGCTGACGAACAACTTCGAGATCCCGGACAACTACAACCTCCCCTTCATGGCGCGCTTCTCCTGGGTGCTGCAGGCGCCGCTCTTCACCTTCGGCTGGTTCGTCGCGCCGCTCGCCGCGGCCTGGCTCTACCTCAGCTGGCCGGAGCGCGGGAAATTCGCGATGCTCTACGTCCTGCTCGGGGCCTACGTCGCCTCGATCTCCTTCTTCTTCGTCTTCGGCCGCTACCGGCTTCCTGTGATCCCGATCCTGATCCTCTTCGCGGCCCACGCGATCGTGAAGACGATCCAGCTCCGGGCCTGGCGGATGAGCGCGCTCCCGAAGGCCGCCGCGGGCGTCTTCGTCGCGGCGCTTATCTTCGTCAACGCGCCGCTCCCGGCCTCGGTCGGCGGCTACCGCGACTTCCGCACCGCCCACTACAACCTGGCCCTCTACTACCGCTCGCACGACCAGCCCGCTGAGGCGGCCCGGGAGTTCGAGTCGGCGGCGCGGCTCAATCCGGACATGCTGAAGGACCCGAGCTTCGTCTGGGCGCTGGGCGAATCCTACGAGAAGAGCGGCCAGGCCCCGAAAGCGCTCGAGAAGTACCGCGAGGCCGTGAGGATCGACCGGCAGTCGGCAGAGGCCCCCTACCGCGTGGGCCGGCTCTACTTCGACGAGGGCATGTACGACCGCTCGGCGGAGATGTTCGCCGAGACCCTGCGCCGCGATCCGAAGTTCACGGCCGCGGCCGAGCCGCTCGCCGAATCCTACCGCCGGCTCCGGCGCTTCGACGCCGCGCTCGAGGCGCTTGAAGGCCCCGCCCGCGAGGCGCCGAGGGACTGGGCGATCCGCGTCAAGCGGGCGGAAATCTACCAGGAGCTGTCGATGTGGAAGGAGATGCTCAAGGCCTCGGAGGAGGCGCTCGCCCTCCGGCCCGGCCAGCCCGACGCCCTCCGCCTCCGCGACGAGGCGAAGAAAAAGTTGAAGTGGCCGTTCTGAGCCGCCGTTGACTTCACCCCCCCGGGCTGGCCATACTCGCTGCAGTGATCGAACTCGTCTGCACGACCTGCGGGAAGGGGCGGACCGCGTCGCCCGCCGATCCCGCCCCGCCCACGCGCTGCCGCGACTGCAGCGGCGTGCTGGTCGTCAAGTCGGGGGCCGACCCGGCGCCGGCCGCCGGCCCCGAGGGCAGCCTGGTCGGGAGCTCCTTCGGCAAGTACGCGATCAGCGCCGAGATCGGCCGCGGCAGCATGGGGGTCGTCTACGACGCGCAGGACACGCTGCTCCACCGCCGCGTCGCGCTCAAGGTCATGCACGCCGGCCGCGGCGGCGAGCCCCGGGAGGCCGTCGCCGAGTGGCAGCGCTTCATGCAGGAGGCGCGGCTCACCGCCAACGTCGCCAAGCACCCGAACATCGTCACCGTCTACGAGGCGGCCGTCCACGACTCGCGCCGCTACATCGCCATGGAGTACGTGGCCGGCGAGCCCATGCAGCGCTGGCGCCCGGGCCGCTCCAGCCGCGAGCAGGTCCGGCTCCTGCGCGACGTCGCCCTCGCGGTCCACCACGCCCACGAGCACGGCATCATCCACCGCGACCTCAAACCCGCCAACGTGCTGGTCGCCAAGGGGGGCGTCCCGGTGGTCACCGACTTCGGACTGGCCCGCTTCGAGCGCAAGAACGCCGGCCCCTCGCTCACGCCGAGCGGCTTCGTAGTCGGCTCCCCCGCCTACATGAGCCCGGAGCAGGCGCGGGGCCAGCAGGACGTCGACCGCACGACCGACGTCTACGCGATCGGCATCATGCTCTACGAGGCCATCGCGGGGCGCCCGCCCTTCGAGGGCAAGAACCCGATCGAGACGCTCTCCCGGGTCGTGGAGGGCACGCGCGTGCTCCCCTCGCAGGCCCTGCCGCTGCCGGAGGTCGATCCGGCCCTCGACAAGATCTGCATGAAGGCGATGTCCCTCAACGCGCGCGACCGCTACGCCGGCTGCGCCGACCTGGCCCGCGAGCTGACGGCCTGGCTGGAGCAAGGCCGCCCGGTGGCCCGTCCGCGCCTGCCCCTCTGGCAGATCGCGACCTTCGCGGCGCTCTGCGCGACGCTCGCCGGCGTGCTCATCCTGAACAAGCGGACCGCGGACCGCCGCGAAGTGGAGTTCCGGGAGCAGCTGGCCGACACGATGCGGCAGATCGAGGCCCTCAAGGCTCCCGTCCGTCCCCCGCCGGGCCGCCCTATCGTCCTTCAAATGGCCGATTTCCGTCAGGACGGCAACGATCCCTACAACTCGGTGACCCCGAGCAAGCTCACCTTTCAGCGCCCCTGCCTCTTCGACACGACGGTGACCCTGCCGGACACCGCGGACTACGTGTTCACGATCACCGCCTCCTGCGACCAGGCCCGCAATGAGTTCGCGAAGTTCGCGTTCTTCGTGGACGGCAAGAAGCAGGGGGAGGTGGAGCTGCTGGCGGAGCGGGCCGAGGACTACTCGATCACGGCGCGCTGCTCCGCCGGCGAGCGCCGGATCGGCATCCGCTTCCTGAACGACTTCTACGTGGCAAAGCCCCGCGAGGACCGGAACCTCTACGTCCACAACGTGACGATCCGCCGGGCGAAGTAGGCCCCGGCGGTCTTTCCGCCGCAAGTGAAGGAGACTCCCGTGACCGAATACCGCAGCGAAAAGGACACCATGGGCGGCGTCCGGGTGCCCAAGGATGCCTACTACGGCGCCCAGACCCAGCGCGCCGTCGAGAACTTCCCCGTCAGCGGCCAGCGGATGCCGCGCTACTTCATCGCCGCGATCGCCCACCTGAAAAGCGCCTGCGCCGAGGTCAACCTCGCCCTCAAGCCCCGGCGCATGACCCCGGAGCTCTGCAAGTCCATCCAGGACGCCTGCGCCCGCGTGGCCGACGGCAGCCTCGACGCCGAGTTCCCCATCGACGTCTTCCAGACCGGCTCGGGCACGTCGACCAACATGAACGCCAACGAGGTCATCGCCAACCTCTGCAACGAGAAGACGGGCGGAGCGCGGGGCGAGTACAAGCCCGTCCACCCGAACGACCACGTCAACATGGGACAATCGTCGAACGACATCATCCCGACGACCTCGCACCTGGCGGCGCTGCTGGCTCTCCGGACGGATCTCAAGCCGGCGCTGGAGCAGCTGAGCGCCTCCTTGGAGAAGAAGGCCAGGGAGTTCGACGCCATCGTCAAGCTCGGCCGCACCCACCTGATGGACGCGACACCCGTCCGGCTGGGCCAGGAGTTCGGCGGCTACGCGATGCAGGTCCGCAAAGGGCTGGAGCAGATCGAGCGCGCGTCGAAGGGCCTCGAGGAACTCGCGATCGGCGGGACCGCGGTGGGCACCGGGATCAACTCCCACCCGGAGTTCGCGAAGCGGGTCTGCGCGACGCTCGAGAAGAAGCTGGGGCTGCCGGTCCGCGAGGCGCGCAACCACTTCGAGGCGCAGGGCGGGCGCGACGACATGGCCATGGTGAGCGGCGCGCTCAAGGGCCTGGCCTGCTCCCTCATGAAGATCGCCAACGACATCCGCTGGATGGGCTCCGGCCCCTTCGGCGGCCTCTCGGAGCTCCGGATCCCCGACCTCCAGCCCGGGTCGTCCATCATGCCCGGCAAGGTCAACCCCGTCATGAGCGACATGATGACGCAGATCGCCGCCCAGGTGATCGGCAACGACGCCGCGATCACGATCGGCGCGCAGGGCGGCAACTTCGAGCTCAACGTCATGATCCCGGTGATGATCGCCAACCTCTTGAACTCGGTCGCGATCCTGGCCAGCGGCTGCCGCCTGTTTGCCACCCGCTGCGTCGACGGCCTCGCGGCCAACCCCGAGAAATGCGCGGAGCTGCTCGACAAGAGCCCGATCTCCGCGACCGCCCTCAACCCGATCATCGGCTACGAGCGGGCGGCGAAGCTGATCAAGGAGGCCCTGGCGAAGAAGGCGAGCGTGAAGCAGCTCGCGGTCGAGCAGGGATTGATCACGAAGGAGCAGGCCGACCAGATCTTCGACTTCCGCAAGATGACCGAGCCCGGCGAGACCGCGTCCTAACTGCTACCATTCCAACGTCGTTGGAATGGTAGCACTTCCCTCTACTTCTTCTCGCGGTGGAGCACGAGCGACTTCTTCAGCGTCGTGAGGTCCTCTTCCTTCAGCGCCGGGCAGACCTTCTTCAGGATTCCGATGAAGACCTCGATCTCCTCGTCCGTGTTGGGGCAGCCGATGTTGCCCTTGGGGCCGTTGCTGTCGGCCAGCTCGGCGCCCTCCCCGTCCTGGATCACGAACCAGGGCACGCCCTCGTTCCGGGCCTTGGGGTACTTCTGAAGCAGGTCGCGGCCGCCGGGGGTTTTCGCCGTGTCCACATGAAGCAGGATGAATTCCTTCGCCAGCAGCGGCGCGACCTCGGCTCGGGCCTTCCAGGCCTCGAAGACGGTGCACCAACTTCAGCCGGGCGAGCCGAAGGTCAGGAAAACCTTCTTCTTCGACTCTTTCGCCTTGGCCAGCGACTCTTTGAACAGGTCCTCCGCGTTCCGGGTCTCCTGGACCGGGAGCGCGGCCAGCAACAGGATTGTCAGCAACTTCATGGCGTCTCCTCCGGTGTCATTCTATCATGACGGGCGTGAACTCAGTGACCCTCGAGCGGATCCGCGAGGCCTACGGCCCGCTGAAGCCGATCGTCCGCCGCACGCCGCTGCTCACGTCGAGGACCCTCGACGGCATGGCCGGCGGCCCGGTGCACCTGAAGGCGGAGAACCTGCAGAAGACCGGCTCCTTCAAGATCCGGGGGGCCTACACGGCCCTCTCGCGGCTCTCCCCCGCCGACCGCGCGAAGGGCGTGGTGACGGCATCCGCCGGCAACCACGCGCAGGGCATCGCGCTCGCGGCGCAGCTCACCGGGCTGAAGGCGAAGGTCTTCATGCCCCTCGGGGCCTCGATCGCCAAGGTGCTCGCGACCCGAGGCTACGGGGCCGAGGTCCAGCTCGCGGGCGGCTCCTTCGACGAGGCGGTCGCCGCGGCGGAGGCCTTCGCGAAGGAGAGCGGCGCGCCCTTCATCTCCGCCTTCGACCACGACGACATCATCGCAGGCCAGGGCAGCGTGGCGCTGGAACTGCTCGAGGACCTGCCCGACCTGGATACGGTCGTCATCCCGATCGGCGGCGGCGGGCTGATCAGCGGGATGGCGATCGCGCTCAAGGAGACCCGGCCGTCGATCCGCGTGATCGGCGTCCAGGCCGAAGGCTGTCCCGCGGCGGTGGATTCCTGGCGCGCGGGCGCCGTGGTCGCGGCCCCTCAGGCGAAGACGATCGCCGACGGCATCGCCGTCAAGAAGCCCTCGCCGCGCACGCTGCAGTACCTGAGGAAGTACGTGGACGACATGGTCACGGTCGGCGACGAGGAGATCGCGACGACGATCGTGACGCTGCTGGAGCGGATGAAGATCCTGGTCGAGGGCGCGGGCGCGGCGGCGATCGCGGCGCTGATCTCCCGGAAGCTGGCGCCGAAGGGCCGGACCTGCGTGCTGCTGTCGGGCGGCAACATCGACATCAAGCTGCTCGAGGGG
>JACQFK010000424.1 GCA_016200125.1 Planctomycetota bacterium | reverse complement strand
GAGGCCGAGCAGGACGATCTGCGTGCAGGAGATGTCCTCGGGGCCGCCGACGAGGCCGAAGCCCTTGCCGTAGCGCCAGCCCCCCGCCTTGGTCTGCTCCTCCACGAGCGGCCGCACGACGCCGGCGATGAAGGCCTGGATCGCGCCCGACGGGGTGTATTTCGGCTCCTTGAAGTCGCCGATCCGCTCCGAGACCTTCTGGCCGCGCTTCTTCAGGGCCTCCGCCGCGCCCGACTCGTGGAAGGCCTCGAGCGCCATGAGGATCACGCCGCGGTCGTAGTTCGAGATCGTGTTCCCCTTGTTCCCAACGTAGTCCTGCAGGAAGCCGAGGCCCTTGGTGATGACGGGATCGTTGTGGGGCACGTCGGATTTGAGGAGCGCGAGCAGGGCGAAGGCGGTGATGCCCGGCTTGTTCGGGTAGGCCTTGCCCGGCCCGTAGGTCGGCCCCTTGGATTCGCCGAAGTCGCCGGAGGGCTGCTGCTGCTTCTTCAGCCACTCCACGCCCTTGTCGATCGCCTGGTCGACGTTCTTCCGGAATTCGGCCGGGTCGTCCTGGCCGAGGCTGAGCGAGAAGAGCAGGAGCATCGTGTGCATGAAAATCTCCCCAGTTGGCTTCCCCGCGTTGAGACACCGCGGAGGGCGGCGGTCGTACAAAACGATTTCAACGGCGTCTGATTTTCCGGGTTAAAAGCTCCCGCGCTGCGGCGCCGATTCCTGCGAGGGATCATGAGCGTTTCGACGGACCTGTTCGAGGACTACACGCGCGGGCCGGAACCGGCCGCGCTGGACCGGCTCCTCGAGCGCCACCGGGAGGCCGTCTACTCGCTGTGCGTCCGGGTGCTCCGCCATCCGCAGGATGCCGAGGACGCCTGCCAGGAGGTTCTCCTCGAAGTGAGCCGCCAGGCGGGCGCGATCGAGGAGCCCGGCCGCTTCGCGGGCTGGCTCTACCGGACGGCGCTGCATACGGCGCTCGACCTGAAGCGAAAGCGGGGACGGCAGAGGCGGCGGGAGGCGGCGGCGGGTCCGCCCGCCGAATCCGATCCTGCAGCGGTCGAGGCGCAGGAGGCGCTGCATCGCGGCCTGGCCGGTCTGGACGAGGCCTCCCGGATGCTCGTCGTGGAGCACTATCTCGCGCGCCGGCCGCTTCGCGAACTTGCCGAGGAGCGCGGCTGCTCCGCGGTCGCGGTGTGGAAGCGGATCCGGCAGGCGCGGGAGCGCCTGCGCCGGGTGATCGGTCCCGCCGCCATGACGGCCCTCGAGGTTCCCTCGGGATTTCTGAGGGGGTTCCTGATCCAAGGAGGGCTGGCGATGACGGCCAAGACCGCGATTCAGCTGGCGATCGTGGCGCCCCTGGTCCTGCTGGCGGCTGCGGGAACGGTCGTCTGGGTCCGCCGGTCGGAGCCGTTCCCGGCGCCCGCGCAGGCCGCCCGGGCGTCGACGGTTCAGTTGAAGTCCATCGCCGCGGAGCCTGCGACGGCCATGGCCGGCGCCGCGCCCTCCCGCGTCGAGGAAAGGGGAGGCGCCGCCGCGACGCCCCGGGCCTCGCGCCGGCCCTATCCCTTCAAGCTTCCGGTGCCGGGCGCCCCGGCCGGGGCGGTGAACACCTGGACGCTCCTGTCCTCGAAGCGCCTGACGCTGGATCATCAGAATCTCGGTCTTCCTGAAATCCTCGAAGACATCGGGAAGAAGCTCGGCCTCCCCGTCCTCGTCGAGTCAGGCCATGACCAGGAACGGATCAGCATGAAAGTACACGACATCGTCGCGGACGGCTGCCTCAGGCTCCTGCTGTCGCCCCGTGAATTCGACTACGAGATCCGGCCCGACGGCAGCCTCTACGTCGCTCCGCAGGGCGCCCTCGAGCAAGGCTATGCGCGGGAGGCGCGGGACCGTATCGCCCGGCGCGCGGAGCTGGACGGCGTCCGCGAGGAGCTGGAGCGGGGCTGGGACGGGCTGCAGCCGCAGGCCGGTCCCGGCGAGACGACGAAGGCCGCCCTCGGAACCCGGACGATCGCGACGCGGCAGGGAGAGACCTGCGTCGATGCGGAGCTTCGGAGGCTCCGGGAGGAGTTCGAGCTCCAGGTCTGCGTGCACGATCCGGTCGACCGGGAGGGCTTCGCCCTGCGTCAGGAGGCCCTGAATCGGCCTTATCTGCAGGTCGTCGAGGAGCACAACCTGGGGGACTACGTGAACCGGCTGGCCGGGCGGCTGGGCCTGACGGCCTTCGTGTCCGAGTCCGGCATGATCTCCTTGATCAGCGAGACCTGGGCGGCCCGCTATCGCGCCGAGGCAGAGCAGAAAAGGCAGGTCCGGGAACGGTCGGTCGCGAGCCTGGACCTGCCTCTGGAGGTCGGCGGATCCGTCGTGCCTCAGGAGTTCCTGGATTCGCTGCAACGCTCCCACGAGCTGAACGTCGTCCCCGGCGAGGCGGTCTGGAACAGCGAGGCGCTCCTCACGCTGCCCGCCGGGACGACGCTGCGGCAGGGCCTCGACCAGCTCCGTACGCTCGGCTTCCGCTGGGCGCTGCGCGACGGCAAGCTTTACGTCCTGAAGTGAGCCCCTACACGAGCTGCTCGACGTCGGTGTAAACGAACGTGACGCCGCCCGTCGCGAAGTTCGTGACGTCCTTCACCGCGGCCTGGCCCTCGGGGGAGGCCAGGATCTTTTCCATCGCCTCGCGGCTCTCGGCGAACAGGTCGGCAAGTAGTAGTACGGCGCGGGCTTGCCGTCCGGCGTCCCCGACACCTTCCCCACGGTCCATCGCGCGAAGCCCTTGATCTTCTTCGCGATCGGGAGATGCACCTCGTAGTAGTAGCGGTCGAAGGCCTTCGGATCCTTCGGGTGCCCGTACATCACCTGCAGTCGGATCATGGCGGCTCCTTTCGATCGGGAGGTCGGACCGGATACTTCTACATCGCGGAGGGCGTTGTATCTTGTGTTATCTCACGTGAGGAGACATTCACATGCCGCTGCTCCGCCCCCTTCTCGCGCTCCTGGCCTGCGCCGGGCCGCTCTTCGCCGATGACTGGCCGCAGTGGCTCGGACCCACGAGGGACAGCGTCTCGCGCGAGAAGGTGTCGCCCTGGACGGAGCCGCCCAAGGCGCTCTGGCGGAAGCCCGTCGCCGAGGGCCACAGCTCGCCGATCGTGGTCCGCGACCGCGTCTTCCTCCACGTCCGCGTCGCCGGGAAGGACGAGGAGGAGGTCCTCGCCCTGAACGCGCGCAGCGGCGAGGTGGTCTGGCATCAGACCTACGCGCGGGCTGCCTTCAAGAGCCCCTTCGGCGTCGGACCCCGGGCCACGCCGTCGGTCCAGGGAGACAAGCTCTACACGCTGGGCGTCACCGGCGTGCTGACCTGCTGGGAGGAGGCGACCGGAAAGCAGGTCTGGCAGGTCGACACGCTCAAGGAGTTCAACGCGCCCAACCTGACCTTCGGCGTGTCCTGCTCGCCGCTCATCGAAGGCGATCTGGTGCTGGTCAATGTGGGCGGCCCCGGCGCCTCCATCGTCGCGTTCCGCAAGAACAGCGGGGAAGTGGCCTGGAAGGCCCTGGACGACAAGGCGAGCTACTCGTCGCCCATCGCGGTCGGAGCCGGCGCGAACCGCGAAGTGATCTTCCTGACCCAGCAGGGGCTCGTCGGGCTGTCCCCGGCGGACGGCAAGGTCCGCTGGAAGAGTCCGCTGGTGGACAAGCTGAGCGAGAGTTCGACCACGCCGGTGATCTCGGGGGATCTGCTGATCGGCAGCTCGGTCACGACGGGAAGCGTCGCGCTGACCCTGAAGCCCGGGGAGGCGGCCCTGGAGGCCTGGAAGAACCCGAAGCTGTCCTGCTACATCTCCACGCCGGTGGCGGCGGGGAAGGGCGAGACCTACCTGGTGACGGGGACGATCATCCCGCCGCCCTCGGCCGCGCTGCGCTGCGTCGAGACGTCCACCGGGAAGATCCTCTGGAGCAAGGAGGGGATCGGGCAGTACCACGCGGCGCTGCTCCGCCTGGGCGACGGGAAGCTGCTGATGCTGGACGACGGCGGCAATCTCTCGCTGCTCGATCCGGATCCGAAGGAGTACAAGGAGCTGGCCCGATCCAAGGTCTGCGGGGGCACCTGGGCCCATCCGGCGCTGACCGGCGGCCGGCTCTATCTGCGCGACCGGAAGGAGCTGGTCTGCCTGAGTCTGGGCGAGTGAGGGGATCAGGCGACGACGAGCCGGAGGCCGCTTCCGATCTCGAGCGCCGCGGCGTACTCCAGGTGGATCACCCGCCGGGGGGCATCGCCCGCAGCCTTCGAGGAGCCGTGGATCAGCAGCGGCCGCATCTGAAGGACGCCGCCGCGGCCGACGAGGCAGTCGACGGCCGGCAGCTCCCGGGCCTTGCGGAACACTTCCTCATCCGACATCAGGCCCGCACGATGCGACCCGGGGATCACCCGGAGCGGTCCGTTGGCGGCGGTGGAATCGTCGAGATGGACGCGGAGGGCGGTGATCTTCGCGAGGGCCCAGGTCGGGGCGTGGGCGTAGGTCACCCCTTCCTTCACGGACCAGGGTCCCCACTCGGGGGACTCGACGCGAGTGGCCAGGGGAAGGGCGGTGTCCTGGTGCCAGACGACCAGCCAGTTGCGCCCCGCGGACTTGTCGAAGAGGGTGGCCCGGTAGGGCAGCGCGGCCGGACCCAGCGTGCGGCGCGCCATCGCCATCAGCGATTCGCTCCGCGCCAGCGAACCCACGGCGGGATGACTCATGAGGTGGCGCGATCCGGCGCGGCTTCGCGAGGAAAGCTCCGCGGCCAGCCGCCCGCACTCGGCCGCTCCGATCACGCCCTCCACGATCTCGAACCCCCGGTCCTCCATGAGCCTGATTTTCCGGCTCCCCGCGTTCCGGGTCAAGCGGACAGATGCGCCCCTTCCGGCGTCTGGTTATAATCATGCCGGAACTCATGGAAACACTGGGCGGCTGCACGGTGCTGGGCGAGCTGGGCCGGGGCGCGATGGGCACGGTCTACAAGGCCGAGGCGTCCGGCATCGTCGTGGCCCTCAAGATCCTGGCCGACGAGTGGGCGAAGGACGAGACCCTCACCGACCGCTTCGTCCAGGAGGGCCTCATCATGTCCCGGCTCTCCCATCCCGCCATCGTCAAGGTCCTCGACGCCGGCCGCGACAAGGGCCGCTACTACATCGTGCTCGAATACGTCGAGGGCCCCTCCTTCGCCAAGGCGATCGGCCGCCGCGCCTTCTCGCCGAAGGAGTCGGCGCTGATCCTGTCGGCGGTCGCCCGCGGGCTGCATCACGCCCACCGCAACGGCGTGGTCCACGGGGACGTCGTCCCGAGCAACATCCTGCTGAAAAGCGACGGCTCCCCCAAGCTGACCGATTTCGGGATCGCCCGCCTGCGGGGGCCCTTCGCGGCGGCCTGGAAGACGGGGGTCACGGCGGGCACCCCGGTCTACATGAGCCCCGAACAGGCCGCGGCGATGAATGACGTGATCGACGGCCGTTCCGACGTCTACTCTCTGGGGGCCGTGCTGTACGAGGCGGTCACCGGGAGGACGCCCTTCTCGGGGCGGTCGACCCCGGAGATCCTGGACAAGGTGGCGCGCGTGGCGCCGCCCGCCCCGCGGCTCGTGGACCCCGCGCTCGACGTCGAGCTGGAGCGGATCGTTTTGAAGGCGATGGACAAGGACCCGGCGCGCCGCTATGCTACGGCGAAGGACTTTGCCGACGCGCTCCACGACTGGTCCGCCAAAGCCTCCGACTGGTTTTCGATGCTGCCGTCATGAACAAATTCTTCGTGATCGAGGGCCCGCTGCGGGGGAAGACCTTCGAAGTCTCCGAGCTGGCCTCCATCGGCCGCGGCGAGACCTGCGCCGTCCGCCTCGAGGGGCGCCACGTTTCGCGCATCCACGCGAGGCTCGAGCGCCGGCCCGACGGGATGCTCATCAAGGACAACGGCAGCCGCAACGGCATCTTCGTCAACGGCCAGAACGTCCGCGAAGCCATCCTCCGCCCCGACGACCAGGTCGAGGTGGGCGAGCACGTCCTCGTCTTCGACCCCACGAAGGACCCCGAGAAGCTGCCCCGCGCGGCGGCGATCGACAGCGTGGCGGACCCCTTCGCGCCCGGCGAGCCCGACGAGCGGCTCCAGAAGCTGCTCGGCGTGGCGGCCTCGCTGGTCGCCCAGGACGACGAGAAGGAGATCGCCCGGAGCCTGCTCGAGGCGCTGATGCTGGCCATCTCCGCCGAGCGCGGCTTCGTCATGGTGATGGACGGCTCGGGCCAGCTCAAGCCGGCCGCGCGCCGCGCCCCGGCGGGCGACGAGGAGTTCTACCTCTCCAACGTGCTGCACCACCAGGTCTCCAAGGAGCGCCGCGCGGTGATCGCGACCGACGTGATCCGCCGCCAGCCCAACGAGGGGAAGGGGATCGGCATCCTCTGCGCGCCGCTCGTGACCAAGTCCGGCTACCTGGGCCTGGTCTACCTCGACGCGCGCATCCCCGACGGCGAGACGAAGCCCCGCTTCAAGTCGGCCGACCTGCGCTTCGCGTCGGCGCTCGCGATCTTCGCCGCGACCCGCCTCGCGCAGCTGCGCCGCCTCTCCTCGGGCTCCTGGCACGGCGCGCGGACGCTCGCCGAGCTGACGACGGCCTTCGAGAAGGAGATCATCGTCGAGGCGCTGCACGATTCGTCGGGCGACCTCGCCATGGCCGCCAAGAAGCTCGGCCTCGAGCGGGGCTCGCTCGACACCCGCCTCAAGGCGCTGGGCCTGGTGGCTCCGTCCGCGGCGCCCTCGACGAAGACGGCTCCCGCAAGTCCCGCCGCGACCAAGCCGCCCGACGACAAACCCGCGTCGTCTCCCCCGCCTCCCCCTCCGGCCGCATCGGGACCGGCGGAGTGGAAGTCCGTGCAGGTCTAGAAGCCGGAATCAAGAATCAAGAATCCGGGGAGCCGATCTGCCTACACGAGCTCGCGGATGGGCTCGTACTCCGTGAGCTTCACGATCTCGTCGGGCAGGCCGCGGGCCACGCGGAGGCGGCCCAGGTCGAAGAGGGTGTGGGCGATCGTCGCCACGAGGTTGCGGGGAAGGACCGGCGTCGTGTTGGGCTCGGCGGCGTCGCGCGTCGACTCGCCGATCACCTGGCCCATCTTGAGGCCGCCGCCGTAGAGCAGCAGCGGGGCCAGGCCGCCCCAGTGGTCGCGGCCGCCGTTCTTGTTGATCTTGGGCGTGCGGCCCATCTCGCCGCAGGCGACGAGCAGGATCTTGTTGCCCAGGCCGCGGCTCTCCACGTCCTCGATGAAGGCCGAGACCGCGCGGTCGAAGGGAGCGCCCACGTATCTCAGCCCCTCCGCGACCGTCGCGTTGTTGTCGTCCGCGTGGAAGTCCCAGACGAAGTTGGTGGTCACCGTGACGAAGCCGCAGCCCGCCTCGCAGAGCTTGCGGGCCAGCAGCATCTGGCGGCCGAGCGAATGGATGTGGTCGAGATAATTCTTCCGGTTCTTCCACTTCGTGCTGACGTTGTCCGCGGCGATGAGCCGGCTCGTGTCGTAGCGTTCGATCAGCGCGGGGGACTCGGCGGAGAGGTCGAAGGCCTTCGAGACGCCGGCCAGGAGGACGCTGAAGGCCTGCTCGCGGTAGGGGTCCGTCCCGTCGGTCTCCGCGCGGGAATCGAAGGCGCGCTGCAGCTCGTCGAGGCGCCGGAGGAGCTCCTTGCGGTCCCCCAGGCGGTCCTTCGAGATCGCGAGCGTCATGTCCTTCTGCAGCTGGCCGCCGCCGCCCGGCTCGAAGGGGGCGAAGGCCGCGCCGAAGCGGCCGGCCGAGAGGAAGTTGCCGAAGTTCTGGTTCGCCCCCTGCGCCTCGGGATTCACCGAGCGGGGGAAGAGCGCGATGTTGGTGGGGACGCCGGTCAGCGGATGGTTGCTGCCGGCCACGCGCGCGTAGATCGACCCCGGGTTCGCGCCGAAGGTGTCCTTGCAGACCAGCGGCTTGATGTCGTGGTTCCCGTCGCCGGTCACGAAGGAGCGCACCACGGCGGTCTTGTGGGCCAGTTTCGCCAGCTGGGGGAAGGCCGATCCGTAGGTGACGCCCGGCAGGGAGGTCTTGACCTCGCCCGCGACGCTGCGGATCTCGGAGGGGGCCCCCATCTTGGGGTCGAAGGTCTCGATCTGGGTCGGGCCGCCGTGCATGAACAGGAAGACGACCGACTTTCCGGTGAGGAGGTTTTCGCCTTCGGCGGCGCGGGCGAGGTCCGCCAGCGAGAGGCCGCCGAGCGCCAGTCCGCCCACGCGGAGGAACTCGCGTCGATTGCAGCCCGGCTCGCGGAAACTCAGCATGCTCGCCTCGGACCTCAGCTATAGTACACCCCCGGATGGACAAACTGGTCACCCGCGCCGCCGCCGCCGTGCGCCGGGCGATGGAGGGCGAGGGCTCGGGCCACGACTGGTGGCACGTCTCCCGGGTGTGGCGGATGGCCGAGCGCCTGGCAAGGACCGAGCCGAAGGCCGACCGCAGGGTGGTGGCGCTCGGCGCGCTGCTCCACGACCTGGGGGACTGGAAGTTCCACGGCGGCGACGAGGAGGCCGCGCCGCGCGAGGCGGGGCGCCTCCTGCGGAAGCTGGGCGCGGAGGCCGCTACGATCGCCCGGGTCCAGCAGGTCTGCCGCGAGGTGAGCTTCAAGGGCGCCGGCGTGGCGGACCGGCCCACGTCGCTGGAGACCCGCATTGTCCAGGACGCGGACCGGCTGGACGCGATCGGCGCGATCGGCGTCGCGCGGACCTTCGCGTACGGCGGGGCGAAGGGGCGGTCGATATACGATCCGGACGAGAAGCCGGTGCTGCACCGTACCTTCGCCGCCTACAAGAAGTCGCGCGGCCACACGATCAACCACTTCTACGAGAAGCTCCTGCTGCTCAAGGACCGGCTCCACACCCGCGAGGCCCGCCGGATCGCCCGGCACCGCCACGCCTTCCTGGTCGCCTTTCTCAAGCGCTTCAATCGGGAGTGGAACGGCGACGCCTGAGCTTTCTCCGCAATACGCGCCGCTCCTCCGTGTCTTGGCAGGGAACCCAAGGAGGAGACGATGAGAACCGGGCTGCTGACCCTCGCGCTGGCCTTCGCCGCCGTTGCGCAGGACGCCCCCAAGGACGACGGACTGATCCTGACGTCGCACCGGGTGGATCTGAAGATCCACGAGAATCTCGGCCTCCTGGACCTGCAGCTCAAGGTCAAGAACCCAACGGACCGGCCGCTCGAGGGCGATGTCTCCTTCTCCACGTCCCCGGGCGCCGTCGTGTTCGCGGCGAACCTCCTCCGCCACATCTCGTCGACGGAGCGGGAATCGAAGCTCCTGAAGCCGGAGCAGGCCGCGGCTCTCTACGACGCCGACCGGAACCGGCCGCCGGAGGGAGCGCCCGCGGGAGGCCTGTCGTCGTCCGCTTCCTCGACCCCATCCGCGGCGAATGCTCATTCCGGGTTCACCGGAAGCAGGGGGATCAACCGCCCCACTGCGACCACGGTGATCCCGCCCGCCGGCGCCCGCCCCGTCGTGGGGCCCGCCCTGATGATCCCCCGCAATGTCAGGATCACCGGGACCAACATGGCGGGCAAGGATCCCGCTCTTGTCGAACTCGTTTCTGCCGACCGCTACCGCCTGCGCTTCTTTCCGGTGCCGCCCCGCGACGTCCAGACGCTGACGGTTCGCATCGCGTTCGAGGTGGCGAAGGACGGGCGGTCTTATGCCGCGACCGTTCCCCTGGGGCTCGACAGTAATTTCCGCTCAGGGCCGGACAGCTTCACCGAAGGGCGGCTCTCGCTGAGCTCCGCCGACGCGCTGGGGACCGTGACTTGCTCCTCGCATAGCTTGGGCGCGATCCGGCAGGACGAACTCGGCCACCGGTTCACGGCCTCTCTCTTGCCGGCCGCCAACGTCCGGTCGCTGCTCCTGGCCTACGAGCCCGGTTTCTGGGCGAAGCCCTTCGATTGCTCCCCGGACGCAGTCTCCGGCTCGTCGCTTTCTCCCGAAATGGCCGCGGCGCTGCACGCCGTCCGGGCGGGTCGGGCGCTGGAGCGGGCGGACGAAGCGGCGCGCCCCGAGCGGGCGCTCGCCTCGGGGATCGTGTCGGCCCACGGATCGTTCCTCGTGATCGAGAGGAACGAGGCCCGAGACCTCGCGCGCAGCGAAGGCCGGTCGCTCCGGCCGGAGGCGGCGGGAGCTCCGGTGTCGGACGAGGAGGCGAAGGACTGCGAATTCATCCGCGCGCTCCTGAAGCTGCCGGCGCGTTCCGGGGCGCCGCGCTGCGAGATTCACGTCGTCAGCACGAACGAAGCCGCCAAGCTCCAGTGGGCGCGGGACAACGGGATCACGTCGGCCCGCGGCAGCGCATTGCGGGAGGGAACCACGTTCGAGTACGTGAAGCACGGCGCGGGCTGTCCGGTCCGTGAGCCGAACGTGGAGAAGCTGAAGGAAGCGGCCGGCCGGGTGAGATAGGCGCTATGTCGGCTGGAACTGCTCGGCCCAGAGTTTCCGCAGGCTCGAAAGCAGGTCGTCCAGGGCGTTCTTCTGCTTCAGGTTGTCCAGGATGTTGCGCAGCTCGCCGGCCTGGCTTTCGGCGACCAGGTTGCGGATCGTGCCCTCGACGTTCTCGCAGGTGGACTTCTCGAAGAGCTTCCGCAGCCAGATCTCCTCGCGCCGGAGGTGCTCGGCGAGGAGCTCCTGCCATTTCTCGCGGAGATCCTCCTTCGAGGAGGAGGGGGCGCCGCGGGG
>JACQFK010000496.1 GCA_016200125.1 Planctomycetota bacterium | reverse complement strand
GTAGCGGACGGTGCCGGTGACGGTCACCTGCGCGGCCGCGGCGGACGAGAGGGCCAGGAGGGCGATCAGGGTCTTCACGGCGAGAATTCCAGGATCGGCTGGCCGCGGGCGTCCTGGGTGGCCCTGGCCTTGGGGACGGGAAGGGGGGCGTCGAAGATTACGAGGGGGAGGACGCGGACCAGCCGGGCGCCGTTCTCGCTGATCGTGGCGCAGACGTAGATTTCGCGCCGGCGGCGGTCCTTGGCCTGGAGGTCGATGCGCGCCTCGCAGTTCCGGCCCCGCAGCTTCCTGCTGCCGGCCAGGTGGGTCAGGCCCTCGGGCAGCAGGATCTCGAGGTCGACCTCCGCGCCGTTGCGGGACCTGGCCCGGGCGACGACGCCGAAGGGGGCGGAGGGATCGCCGACCAGGCTCGCCTCCAGGTCGATGGGAGCGGTCGGCTTGCAGGAGGTCGGGGGCTCCGGCGGGGGGGCGCGGAACGCGAAGGGAAGGGAGAGGGCGAGGAGGAAGAGGAACCGGCGCCGCCCGGGGGTGACCCGCACAAGAGTACCCACACCCGGGAGGGACGCTTCCCCCGCTGGAATCCGGAGCGGGGGGGGAGGCCGGCGGGTAAAATCCCTCAGATGAAGGGCAAGCTCAACGTGCGCGTGGCGACCCGGGCGGAGAACAGCGCCCACGTGGTCGTGGAAGGCTCGCTCGACGCCTTCACCTTCGACGAGTTCCGCAAGGCGGTGGCGGAGCTGACCGAGGCGGGCAACCTCTGGATGGTGCTCGATCTGCGGAGCATGACCTATATCGCCAGCGTGGCGATCAATTTCCTGATCAACCTCCGGGTTCAGAGGCGCAAGTCGGGCGGGGAGGTGATCATGGTGCAACCCCAGCCGGCCGTGATGAACATCCTCAAAATGCTGGGGCTGACCGAGGTGCTGGTGATCTCCCCCACGGTGGAGGAGGCCTGGACGGAGATCCGGGCCCGCATCAGCTCCCCGGGGAAGGCCGGCGGCCCCCCGATCGAATAAGGCCTCAATTCCGCGACCTTCAATTTTGTCTGAAACAAATCGCTTTTTGCGGCTTCATATCCAATGGATAGTGTACATTATCTATGGGTGACGAGGAAAAGGTGCCGCATGGAAAACCGGATGTACTCGCTGACGGAGGCCGCGGATGTGGCCGACGTCCCGATCGATGAGCTGCGCAGGGCCGTCAAGGACGGCCTCCTCGCCGCCCGGATGTTCGACAACACCGGGGAATACCACGTCGCGGCCGACGAGCTCGCCCGCTTCGTCCGCCGGACCCGCCATGCCGACCCCTTCGGCCACCAGAAGAAGCGCAAGGTCCTCATCCTGGGCGAGGACCTCCTCTTCGCCGGCACCCTCAAGCTGGAGCTGCAGCGCGACCCCCGCATGGACGTCCGCTACGCCTCCTGGGGCAAAGATGCCCTCCTGATGGTGAACCACTACGGAGCCTGCCTCACCGTGGTCGACCTGACGCCGTCGAAGGCCGTCCCGGACGAGGTCCTCTCCGCCGTGGCCTCCCAGCGGGCCGGCGGCCGGGGCGCGATCGTCGCCTACTACGCCATGCCCGACGAACTGCTCGACGCCCATCCCCTGGTCCGCTCCCGCCTCTCGACCCTGGCGCCCGAGGAGGCGGTCTCCAAGACCAAGGGGCTCCGCGCGCTCACGATCCTCTGCTTCAAGGCGCTCGGGCTCGACACCAACACCCGGATCTTCCGCCTTCACGGCTGAAGGCTCCCTCCCAGGCTCCGTCCGCCATGCGGGCACCCGCAAGACGGACGGAGCTTCTCTATTCCCGGGCGAAAAAACGAACTGTCTGCTTTTTCGCCCGGCGGTTTTCTTACCCTCAGGCGGGCGAAAAAGCAGACTGTCCACTTTTTCGCCGGAGGGGGGTCCCAAGTGAGAAAGCAGACGGTTCATTTCTTCGCCGCTCCTTCCGGGGTATTTATTTTCGATTCCTGGTGAGATTTGCGGCCGGGCGTCCATTAAGCTTCGGTCATGCGGGAAGAGACCCTCGTCAAGAACCTCCTGCAGTACAAGCGCGTCCTCGAAGGGATGCTGTTCGCCATGACCGGCGACGCCTCCGCCGCCGAGGACCTCTACCAGGAAATGGCCATCCTCATGACCCGCAAGCGCGAAGCGGCCGACGAGGATTGCAAGTTCGTCGCTTGGGGACGCCAGATCGCCGTCAACCTCGTCCGTGACTGGCGCAAGAAGCTCGCCCGCGGCAAGGTCCAGATCCTCGACGATGACGTCCTGGAGTCCGTCGCCGGCGCCTTCGAGGCCTCCTCCGAGTCCGCCTGGGACGCCCGCGCCGAGGCCCTCCGCCACTGCGCCGAGAAGCTCTCGGAGAAGGACCGGACCCTGCTCCGCCGGCGCTACGAGCAATCCGTGCCGGTGGACCAGATCGCCGCCGAACTCTCGATCTCCCGCGGCGCCGTCGATACGTCGCTGTACCGCCTCCGCCGCGCCCTCCACGACTGCGTCGACATGAAACTTCAGCAGCCGGGGATGTCATGAGCGAGATCCCCTGGGACTGGGACTTTCTCATCCACCGCCACCTCTCGGGGGAGGAGCTGACGGAGGAGCAGAGGACCGCCCTGAACGACCGGCTCCGCAAGTTCCCCCGCCTGCGGAAACGGCTGGCGGAGCTGGCCTTCGAGCAGGCCAACCTGAGGGACGCCCTGACCGTCTCCGAGGCCGTCCCCATCCTCATCGTGCCGGCCGAACCCGCGGCCGCACCGCTGCTGAAGCCCCTGCCCGCGCCGGCGGGCCGCGTTACCCGCCCCTGGATCCTTCCCGTGGCCGCCGCGGCGGCCTGCCTGGCCATCATCGCCGGCATCGTGATCTGGTCCGCTCGAGGACCCGAGGCTTCCTTCAAGCTGCTGGCCGGCGACGTCAAGGTCGAGGGCTCCCGCGTGGAAGTCTCGGGCGCGGCCCCCGCGCGATTCCGGATGATCGACGGCTCGGAGGCCGAACTGGCCCCCGCGTCGGCGGCCGTCTTCCGCGGTCGCGTGGGTGACGCCCGCCAGGTGGTCGAACTCTCCCAGGGGACGGCGGCCTTCAAGGTCGCCAAAGCGCCGGACTCCTTCCGGGTCGACACCTCGGTCGGCCGCGTCTCCGTGCTGGGGACGGAGTTCTCCGTCGAGCTCCGAAAGCAGAAGAAGGGCCCGCCCGTCCTCGCCGTGTCCGTGACCTCGGGCCGGGTTCGCGTCGAAGCCGGGAGCCTGAAGAAGGAACTGGGTCCGGGCGAGAGCCGGGTCTTCGGCCCCGATCCGGTCGAAAAGAAGGATCCCCCTCGCCCCGTCTTTGCGGGCGTCGTGCGCGGCAAGGTCGTCGCCAAGGGAGACGCCCATCTCGTGATCGCCGTCAACGAGGTCGTCAGCAGCCGGAAGGACTCGTCTGCGGAGGCCGCCGCGCAGCTGCCGGGCCGGACGCTCAAGGTGTCCGCGGCCGGCTCCCGGCGGAAGGACGGCGAAGCCCCGCCCGACAAGATGCAACTGCTCTTCGTCCGCCGGGTGGAGATCGGCCAGGAGCTGACCCTCGACGTCCGCCAGTTCAAGGGCGACGAGTTCACGATCGGCGCGCTCAGCGAGGAGCAGGTCCAGTGGGCCACGCCCCGCGAGGAGCGCCGGGAAGAGAAGGACAAAGGAAAGAAGCAAACCCGCGATCCGGAAAAGGGTCCGGATCGGGGAGACAAGAAAGAGGACTAGTCAGGAGGCGGATCATGAGCAGATGGTGGATCGCGGCCCTCACGCTTCTCTTTGGAGCGTCGCTCTCCTTCGGCGCCGTCGCCCAGGATGGGGAGAAGAAGGAAGGCGAGAAGAAGGAGGGCGAGGGCAAGAAGAAGCCCAAGGAAGGGGACAAGAAGGAAGGCGACGGGAAGAAGAAGCCCGAGGCCCGCAAGGACGGCGACCCCGGCAAGAACTTCCACAAGGAGACCGAAGGGGAGCGCAAGGAGCGCGAGAAGAAGGAAGCCGAGGCAGCGGGCAAGAAGATCCCGGGCGACGGCGAGGGCCTCAAGGAAGGTCTCCGCGACGGCGACGCCCCCAAGAAGGAAGGGCCCCGCGACGGCGAAGGCGGGAAGAAGAAGGGCCCTCGCGACGGCGAGGGATCGAAGAAGGAAGGCGAGAAGAAGGACGGCGAAGGCAACAAGAAGGGCGGCGAGAAGGACGGCGACAGGGAGAAGAAGGAAGGCGAAGGCGACAAGAAGTAGCGCGAGGAGGCGAAGTCGGTCGAGAGGGCCGTCCCGTGCGCGTTCGCGCTGGAGCCGGCCATGAAAGCCCCGATCTGGATCGCGGCAATCGCCCTCTGTCAGTCGTCGCTGTGCGCCCAGGAGTTCCGTCCCAAGGGGTCGGCCATCCCCGCGGCGGAGATCGACCGGGCCCTGCAGAAAGGGCTCGGCTGGCTCAAGGGCCTGTCTCCGAAGCCGGGGGTGCCGCCCTCGCGGGCGGAGGATACCAACGAACTCGTTCTTTACACGCTGCTGCACGGCGGGCTGGCGCCGGCGGATCCCGCGCTCGGGGACTACCTGAAGCGGATCGTGGATCGCGAGCCCGACCGGGTCTACAACGTCGCGCTGGGCGCGATGGCGCTCGCGAAGCTGGACCGGGCCGGCTACCAGTGGAAGCTGGCCCAGGACGCGCAGTTCCTGGTCGACAATCAGTGCGAGAACGGCCAGTGGGCCTACGGATCGCCGGTGGAACCGGTGAAGATCTCGGGCGACTGGCTCGGCGTCAAGGGCGCCCCCTACGGCGCGAAGTACCCGCCGGGCTACCGGCCCGGAACGACCAGGACCAGCGGCCGTAAGATCGGCGTCCTGCAGCGGAGCCGCGTCTCCAAGGTCGGCGACAACTCAAACGCGCAGTACGCGGCGCTCGGCCTCCGGGCCTGCGCCGAGGCGGACGTCCTGATCGATCCCCGCTGCCTCCAGGACGGCCTTCGCTGGTGGGAATCGGACCAGAACAAAGACGGCTCGTGGGGGTATAGCAGAGGAGAGGACGACGAAGGCCGCGCCACGATGACGGCCGGCGGCGTGGGCTCCCTGGTGATTTATCGCTGGATGCTCCACAAGCCCTGGGCCGAGGAGGCCCACCTCAAGAGGGGAATGGAGTGGCTGGACGCGAACGCCAAGGAGCGGCTGCCCAAGTGGCACGTCTACTACCTCTACGGGCTGGAGCGGATCGGGATGCTGTACGGGACCGACCGGATCGGGTCGCGCGACTGGTATGACGACGGGGCTCGCTGGCTGATCGACCATCAGGCCGCGAACGGGTCGTGGCGCAACGTGCCCGACACCTGTTTCGCGATCCTGTTCCTCCGTCGGGCCACGGCGCCCCTCCCGGGGGTCGCGTCTGTCGGTCGCGCGCCGGAAGTCAAAGAGGAGGCGGAGAAATGATCCTAGCGGCGATGCTCCTGATGCAGGCTGTCGACCCGGAACTGGTGAAAGCGCTGGAGACGGCGGCCGCCGCCGAGCGCTATGCCTTCAAGGTCGAGATCTCCGCGCAGGGCGGCGAGAACGCCCAGTTGACCAGCGTCGAGGGCAGGGTCCAGAAGGACCTTCCCATCTGGCTGAAGTCGGGCGAACTGGAGGTCTACCGCAAGGGCGAGGCGCTGGCGATCCTGAGGAAGGGCGAGTGGTGGCCGCTCGCGGTCAAGGATTCCGACCGCCGCAAGGGCCGCGGCGCGGCCTCGCCCGCCACCCTGCGGACGCTTCGCCTGCCCCACGAGGACCTGGCCGGCATCACCAAGCAGTTCAAGGAGATCCGCAAGCTCGAGGCGAAGGAGGGCGATCAGACCGTCTACCTGGGCGAGATGACGGACGAGGCCGCCAAGCTGTTCCTGGACGCCAACACGGAGCGCAGACTCGAGGGCCCGCCGACCGGAACCGGAAGATTCTGGGTCACGGCCGCGGGCGACATCGCCATGGTCGAGATCATCGTCCGCGTCAAAGGCAAAGGGAAGGGCCGCGATGCCGGCGTGTCGATGTACACCACGCTGAGCAAGATCGGGACCGCGCGGGCCGAGGTGCCTCCGGGCGCGATCAAGGCGCTCGAAGAGAAATAGCGTTCAGCGCGGGTCTTTCACGCAGCGGAAGCCGATGTGGTCCGCCGCGGATTCGATCTCGCCGCTGTGGCGCGCGCCCACCTGGTAGCGGACGCAGTAGTTCTCGGCGCAGAGGAACGAGCCTCCCTTCTGCACGCGCTTCTTCGCGTTCGGCTCCATCGGGTCCAGGCTCGAGTCGGGGCCCTGCGGGTTGTCCGACGGGCTGTTCCGGAAGTAGTCCTTGCGGTACCAGTCGGAGCACCATTCCCACACGTTGCCGGCCATGTCGTAGAGCCCGTATCCGTTGGGAGGGAAGGAGCCCACGGGCGCCGCGCCGCGGAAGCCGTCCTCCATTGTGTTCTCCTTCGGGAACGAACCCTGCCAGGTGTTGGCCATGGGCTTCCCGCCGGGCTTGAACTCGTCCCCCCAGACGTAGCGCTTGCCCTCCAGGCCGCCGCGCGCCGCGAATTCCCACTCGGCCTCCGTCGGCAGCCGCCTGCCCGCCCACTTCGCGTAGGCGTCCGCGTCGACCCAGGAGATGTGCACCGCCGGGTACTTCTCCTTTCCCGCGATCGAGCTGCCCGGCCCCTCCGGATGCCTCCAGTCGGCGCCGTAGACCGGCTTCCACCAGTCCGTGATGCGCCGGGCGGGGCTGTCGGCGGCGGGCGGGGTGAAGACGGCGGAGAAGGGCTTCAGCTTGTCCTTCTCCACGTCCGGAAACTGCTTCGGGTCGGGCGTCTTCTCGGCGATCGTCACGTACTTCGTCGCCTTGACGAAGGCCTCGAACTGCTCGTTCGTGACCTCGGTCGCGTCCATCCAGAATCCGTGGACCGTCACCTTGTGAAGCGGCTCGGCCTCGCCGGCGAACACCGGATCCTCGGAGCCCATCCGGAACGTGCCGCCCGGGATCCAGACCATCCCCGGCGGGGGCGCCTCGGGCTTCCGGGTCAGCGCGAGCCAGGAGGCGACGGCCAGGTAGATGAGCGCGATCAGCAGGATGCCGCCGGCGGGAAGGACGACCGGCCAGAAGGAGGGGGAGCGTTCCGGCATGGGGGGATTGTAGCAATTACTTCTTGCGGTTGAGCTCGTCCCAGGACACGACCCCGACTCGGGCCGCCCAGGCGTCGTGCTTCGCGGCGAGTTCCTTCACCCGCTCAGGATGCTGGCCCGCGAGGTTGGCCAGCTCCGTGCGATCGCCGTCCAGATCGTAGAGCTCCCAGCGGCCCTTGTGGCGCGCCACCAGCTTCCACTTGCCCTGCCGCAGGGCGCGGTTGCCCTCGTGCTCCCAGTAGATCGCGTCGTGGCCGGGGCGGCGGCCCTCGCGGAAGATCGGCGCGAGGCTGAGGCCCTCCACGGGGGTCTTGTCCTTGGGGTACTCCGCGCCCGCGAGATCGAGGCAGGTCGGCAGGAGATCGATCACGTGGCCGGGCTCGCGGACGATCGCGCCTTTCTTGATCACGGTGGGCCATGAGGCGATGAGCGGCGTCGCGATGCCGCCCTCATGGACCCAGTGCTTGTAGAGCCGGAAAGGGGTGTTGGAGGCGTTCGCCCAAGGCAGGCCGTAGCTCTCGAAGGACTCCTTCGTCCCGATCACCGCGCCGGGCTTCCCGCGGTGGATCTCCTCCGCGCAGCCGCCGTTGTCGGACAGGAAGAGGACGAGCGTGTTCTGCTCCGCGCCGATCTCGCGGAGCTTGGCGAGGATCCGGCCGATGTTCTGGTCCATCCGGTCGATCTGCGCGGCGTAGACCGCCATGCGGAGATCGCGCTCGTCCTTGTCCGCGACGCCCTCCCAGGCGGGGGCCGACGCGTCGCGCGGCGTGAGCGGCCACTTTGCCTCCACAATGCCCAGCTCGATCATCCGCGGATGGCGCTTGGCCCGCAGCGCGTCCCAGCCGTCCGCGTACTTGCCCCGGTACTTCGCGATGTCCTCGGGCTTCGCGTGGAGCGGCCAGTGGGGCGAGGTGAACGCAGTGTAGAGCAGGAAGGGCTTCTTCTTCTCCTTCGCCTCGTCCAGGAACTTGAGGGAGTAGTCGGCGAAGGCGTCGGTGAGGTAGAAGTCGTCTCCCGTGCGGGCGACCTTCTCGTCGTCGAG
>JACQFK010000495.1 GCA_016200125.1 Planctomycetota bacterium | reverse complement strand
TGCGAGGATTTGTTCTGGGCGCTCCTGAATTCACCCGAATTCCTCCTGAACCACTGACGTCCGCTTTCGATCATGGGATCCACCCACCCTCCCCGCGCCGCCGAAGCCGGAATGCCCCCTCTGCGGAGCGGCACCCGGACGGCGGACGGTCCGGATGGAAACGCGGGAGTACCAGGGTCCCACGTGGCGGGGCCGGCGCTTCCTGGTGCGCTGGGTGGACGTCCCCGGCCTCTGCGACGCCTGCGGGCGCAGTCTCGAGATCCGGCGATACATCGCGGACGTCCTCTGCAACGTCCCCTTCGTCGTGTTCTTCATCCTCCTGGTGGGCTTCGACTCCAAGGTGTTCCTGGCTCTCCTGCTCGGCTATGCGCTCGTGCTCTTCAAATGGTCCTGGGGCCTGGGCTACGTGTGGGCCGACGCGCTGGTCTACGGGCGGGATCTCGATTCGAGGCTGGCGCGCTTCGAGCCTCCCGGGGACGGGGGGACGACGCGCTTTCCCGCGGGGCTCTGGCACTGCCTGCTGCGGCTCGGCCTGCTTCCCGGCCTCGCGGTGATGCTGCTCCTGGTGATGGCTCCCTTCGCGCACCTGGCCGGGGCCGGGACTCCGAAAACTCCCCCTCCGGCCGCCTCGCAGAGCAGCGACCCGATCGAGCAGGCGCGCGCCTGGTTCCAGTCGGCGCGCGACATCGTCGTGCCCGTCGATCCTTCGACGCTCGCGATGATGCGGATGGATGTGAAGCGGGAGGACGTCTATTTCTTCCAGGCCTACGCCAAGCCTGAGGATCTGCCCCGGGGAAGCTCCTACCAGCGGATGACGGGCCCCCAGTTGCTCGACAGCTTCATCCGGTCCAGCAGCATGAACACGGACATCCTGTTCGTCCAGGGATCGCCCTTGAAAGGGATCAGCCGGGGGGACGCCGCGACGATCGCCTCGGGCCTGCCCGCGGCAACGCCGCCCGATCCGAAGGTCCAGCAGGGGCGCTGACGGAAGGCTACTTCCGGACCTTGAAGTCGGCTTCGCTCCGCTTCCACCACTCCGCCCACTCGGCGACGGTCTTGAAGGACATCTGCGAGATGGACTCCAGGGCCTTGTGGATCAGCGGAACGAGGAGCTTCGCGCGCTTGGGGGCGTCGGGGTCGCCGACGGTCCCGCCCACGCCGGGCAGCCCGCCGCCGGTCACCGTGCGGCCGTTCGGCCCGACATTCGTCGCCTCGCGCGCGGCCGCCTCGAGGAAGCGCGCCTGGTCGATGAGGGGGCCGACGAAGCTCTTGTCGCGGATCTTCCCCGCGGCCTCGATCGCGGCCTTCGCGGTCTGCGGGTCGGGCGATCTCAGGTTGGCCTTCAGCACGGCGTAACCCAGGCCGTCCTGCATCGCCTCCATCGCCTCGACGATCGCGACGACGACGGTCGTGTCTCCCGCGTTCGGGCCGAAGGCCTTGCTCATGAAGTTGACCGCCTTCTTGCGGCTCTCGCCCTGCGCGCCGCCCAGGCCCTTCGCGGCCGCGATGCGCACCGAGGGGTCGTCCACGACGAGCAGCGCGCCGAGCTTCGCGATCACCTTGTCGTCGAGCGTCTTCGCGAGCTCGGTCACGGCGTTCGCGCGGTCTGACGCCTCTTTCGCCTTGTAGGCCTTGGCGAACTTCTCGAGCGCCTCCCTGGAGGCGGGCTCGTTCTGCTGGAGCGCCAGCGCGAGCAGCAGGGCGATCATGCCAGCACCTCCTTCACGACCTCGCCTCCGTCCAGGATCTTGGTGGGCCGCGCCCCGGGACCCGTGTATTTCTTGTCGGGATTCACGCCGAAGCAGCGGTAGATCGTCGCATAGAAGTCCGCGACGCCCACCGGGCGCTCCGCGATGTCCGTGCCGTTCTCGTTGGTCTTCCCGACGACGCGGCCGCCGCCGATGCCGCCGCCGGCGAGGCAGGCGGACCAGCACTTCGTCCAGTGGTCGCGGCCCTGGCCGACGTTGATCTTGGGCGTGCGTCCGAACTCGCCCATGAGGATCACCATCGTGTCCGAGAGCATCCCGCTCTTCGAGAGATCGTCGAGCAGGGCGGCGTAGGGGCCGTCGATGTCGCCCATCAGCCGCTTGTGGCCGCCGAAGTTGTCCGAGTGGGTGTCCCAGCTGCCGTACTGGATCTCGACGAAGCGGACGCCCGTCTGGACCAGGCGGCGCGCGAGCAGGGCGGCCTTGCCGAGCGGCGTCTCGCCGTAGGACTTGCGGACCGCCTCGGGCTCCTTGGCCACCTCGAAGGCCTTGAGGTCGGCGGAGGAGAGGATCTTCCAGGCCCGCTCGTAGGTCCGCTCGCGGGCGTCGATCTTCGAGTCGGGGTGCCTCTTGTTCCAGTCCTCCTCGAAGCCGCGCAGCAGCTTCCAGCGGCGCTCGAGGGTGCCCTGCTTGAAATACTCGGTGGAGGCGACGAGGTCCGCCGTCGGATTCTCCAGGCGGTCGATGATCGCCGGTCCTCGGTCGGCGGACAGGTAGGCGGCGCCCGCGGGGGGCTCGCCGCCGAGCACGATGCAGCCCGGCAGGTCGGTCTTGCCCTGGCCGAGCTCTTCGAGGATCACGCTGCCCACGTGCGGGTACTGGAGGTCCGGGTTCTGGCGGTATCCCGTGTGGAGGAAGTAGGTCGCCGTGTCGTGGTTCGGGTCGCGGGAATTGAGCGTGCGGATCAGGGAGACCTTGTCCATCTGCTTCGCCGTCTTCGGCAGGTGCTCGCAGATCTCCACGCCCGGGGACGTGGTGGGGATGGGCTTGAAGGGCCCGCCCGTGTCGGTCCCCGGCTTGAGGTCCCAGGTGTCGAGCTGGCTCTGGGCGCCCTGCATCCAGAGCAGGATGCAGGCCTTCGCATTCGCCGTCGAGGTCTTGTCCTGGGCGGCCGCGAACGGAAGGCCCAGCTTCGACGCCATCCCGGCGGCCGCGGAGCCTCCGAGGGCCATCCGGACGAAGTCGCGTCGGGAGCAGTTGGGGCAATGGCGCATCGTTCACCCGATAAAGACGAACTCGGCGGAATTGAACAGCATCCAGAAGATGTCGGCGTAGCCGTCGATGCCCGCATGCTCCGGGCGCCCCGCGCTCCGGGTGTGCTCGATCATCTTCGACCGCTCCGACTTCGTCGGCAGGCGGCTGACCATGAGCAGGAAGAGCTCCTCGATCCGTCCCGCAGGATCCGCGGTCTGCTTCATCGTCTTCTGCACCAGGCCGAACTGCGCGACCATCATGAGCTGGATGTCCCGGTTGTTCATGAGCTTGATCGCCAGCCGGTCGGTGCCGCTCGCGAGGACCTCCTCGGGATCGCGGCCCTTGGGGAAGAGCAGCTCCTTGGCCTGCATGGTGCGCATGATCCAGAAGACGTCCGGGTCCTTCATGTAGGGCAGGCGGTCCGGATGCTTCTCGTACTGCTGGCGGAAGTAGGGCTCCCACTGGAAGGCGTGGTTCCAGACGCGCAGGAACTGGACCGTGTTCATCATCTTGAGCGGGCCGACCGCGTAGGCGTCGCGGGCCGCCTCCGGCCCCTCGCTCGTGATCTGGTAGACCCGCGAGGTGACCAGCGTGCGCGTCAGCGTGCGCAGGCTGGCCTTCTTCGCCCGGAAGTTCTTCACGAGCAGGTCGAGCAGCTCCGGCTGGCCCTTCGAGTGGCGGCCGGGGAGGAGCGGGCGGCCGAAGTAGAGCCTCCAGGCGCGGTCGACGATCGCCCGAGAGGCGGCGTCCTTGTCCATCGTGAGGAAGAGGCGGGCCAGCGCCGCGCCGCGGGGCTCGTTCTCCTCGGCCTTGCGGCCGTCGAGGAAGCGCGGCTCGAGGAACTTCTCGCCCAGGTCCTCGCGAAGGATCGCCGGCTTGGGGACGGCGATCTCGTTGAGCGTGCTTCCCTGCAGGCGGAGCGGCCGGAAGAACGCGGTGAAGCCCCAGAAGTCCTCCTGGGTCATCGCCTCGAAGGGATGGTCGTGGCACTGGGCGCAGCGGATGTCGATGCCGAGGAAGAGCCGTGCCGAGGCCCTGGCCAGGGCGGCGGGGGGCTCGTCGGCGTTGAGGTGCTTCGCGGCGAAGTTCGCGGGCGGGCTCTCGCTGAGCTTCCCGGTCGCGGTGAGGATCGCCCAGACGAAGTCGTCGTAGGGCATGTCCTCGCTCCAGGCCCTCTTCAGCCAGGCGCAGAGGCCGCCGAGATCCAGGCGCCGGAGGTCGCGGAAATCGATGTCGTGGCCCATGAGCCACTGCACCCAGAGGTGGGCGAAGTACTCCGCCGCCTCGGGGCCGGCCAGCAGGTCGTCAATCTTCTTCTCCCGCTTGTCCTTGCGGACCGACCTCAGGAAGGCGCGGATCTCCTCGGGCGAGGGCAGGGAGCCGGTGAGGTCGAGGCTGACGCGGCGGAGGAAGGCGGCGTCGTCGCAGGGCGCGGCGGGCTTGAGGTCCTTCTTCTTCCACTGGTCCTCGAACCAGCCGTCCAGGGAGTCGCGTTCGGGCGCGGGGCGGACCTGGAGCGGTCCCGCCAGCACGGAGGCCAGGAGCAGGGAGCAGAGCTGCGCGTTCACGGGACCCCCGCGATCTTCCGATAGGTCTTCTGCTGCCGGGGCGTCAGGAGGGGCAGCAGGGCTTTCACGACGTCCGCCGCGACTTTCGGTGCTTTATTCTCCAGCCGCGCCGGCAGATTGACGAATTCGCCCGTCCAGAGGACGTCCTCGAGACGGGCCATCTGGGCCCCGTCGGCCCCCAGCGCCTTCTTGAGGTACGCGAAGCTCAGGTAGTCGGGGAGGCTGCCCAGGGTGAGCTGGAACTGGGTGTTGCCCAGCAGGTGCCGGACGTGCCACTTCTCCGGGCTCTCCTGCTTGAACTCGTTGATCTTGTTCGGGAGCAGCTTGACGGAGGGCAGGGGGCTGGACCGGATCGTCTGCAGCGCGGAGACGAGGGCCTCCTGGGTGACGGCATCGAAGGCGGCCGGCGGCGTCTTTTCAAACTGCGCGCGCATCCGCTCCCGCGCCTCGCGGAAGACGAGCATCGCGCGAATGAGGAACTCCTTCTTGTCCTCCTCGGTCGGGGTGTTCAGGCAGCTCAGGCAGAACTGGAGGTAGAGAACGAGGACTCCCTCGCCGCGGATCAGAAGCCGCTCGCTCTCCTTGAGGTCCTCGAAGCGGGGCGGATCGGGGATCGGCTCGTCGGCGGCGGGCGGTACAGGCTTGGCCACGTTGGGAGCGGCAGGATTCCGGGACAGGGCCCAGGCCGTGGCGAGGAGGACCAGCAGGATCGCGGCCGCGGCGGCGAGGCGGAGCGTGAAGACCTGGCGGCGGGCCAGCCGGCGGACCTCGGTCAGCGAAGGGCCCCTCGTCACCGGAAGGGCGTCGACCGCCTCGCCGATCCGACGGCTGAGCTGCTCGTCGCAGCTGCCGCACTGATCCAGGTGTTCGGCCACTTCGCCGGCCCGCTCCTCGGAGAGAGCCGCGGAGGCGCCCGCCGCCTCCAGGAGTCCCCGGACTTCCTCGCACCGTATCGCCATCTGACCCTTATATGCCCCCCAGGGCCATATTCTCACACACTTCCATAAATCGACTTCTTTGATTTATGGCATGAAATGCCATAAATCAAAGAAGTCGATTTATGGAGGTGGGGCCTCCTCCTCAGGGCGGCGGAGTTTCTCGAGGGCTCGGAACAGGCGGGTGTAGACCGCCCCCGGGCTCATCCCCAGCTGCCTGGCGATGTCCTTGAGCTTCAGCCCCTCGTAGTGCCGGAGGACCAGGATCTCCCGGTCCACCTCGGACAGCTGGTCCAGCATCCGGGCGGCCTTTTCCCGACCGGAGACCTCCGGCCCCCGCGCCTCGGCGGCTTCCGGCAGCTGCTGGAGCGGCACTTCCGGGGGCTTGCTCCGCCGCTGCCAGGCCCGCCAGACGTTCAGGGCGACCGTGAAGAACCAGGGCCGGAAGCGCTTCGACGGATCGAAGGTCCGGGCCTTGGCGAAGACACGGTAGAAGGTCTCGTTGGCCAGGTCCTGGGCCGCGTGAGGGTCGCGGGAGCGGATCATGAAGAAGCGCACGAGGTCGCTCCCGTGCCGCGACACCAGGACGCCGAGAGGCTCGTCCGCTCCGCTGCGGAGGAGCGTCATCAGCTCCTCGTCCGCGCGGGAATCCGGCCGGCCTTCGATGCTCATCCCCTGGATTCAGGACGGTCAGGACCCGGCGACTCTTGCCCCGGGATTGAGGGCGAGGGGCGGGACGCGCCCCTGGAGGCCCGCCATCAGATTGTCGGCGGCCAGCAGCGCCATGCGCCGGCGCGTCTCGATCGTGGCGCTCCCGATATGGGGCGCCAGGACCGCCGAGGGGCAGCGCAGGAGGTCGGGATGGAGCTCGGGTTCCCTCTCATAGACGTCGAGCCCCGCCCCCGCGAGGCGGCCTTCGAGGAGGGCGCGGGCGAGCGCCGCCTCGTCGACCACGGGCCCGCGGGCGATGTTGACCAGGTGGGCGCTCTTCTTCATGAGGCCGATCTCGCGGGCGCCGATCAGGTGCCGCGTCTCCGCGCTGAGCGAGACCGTGAGGACGACGATGTCGCTCTCGCGGAGCAGCGCGTCCAGGTCGAGCCGCCGGGCATCGAACTCCGGCTTCGGCGTCAGGCTCCAGTAGACGACCTTCATCCCGAAGGCGGGCGCCTTGCGGGCGACGGCCTGGCCGATCCGGCCCGCGCCGACGATGCCCAGCGTCTTGCCCGGCAGCTCCGTGCCGAGGAAGAAGAAGGCGCCGAAGCCTTTCCACTGGGAGGCGCGGACGAGGCGGTCGCCCTCGGCGACGCGCCGGGCGGTCGACAGGATCAGCGCCCATCCCAGCTCCGCCGTGGTCTCGGTGAGGCTGCCCGCGGTGTTGGAGACCCAGACCTTCCGCGCCGTGGCGGCCGCGACGTCGATGTGATCGACGCCGACGCCGAAGTTCGCGATCATGCGGAGCTTCGGGGCCGCGTCGAGCAGCTCGTTGTCGACTTTCGTGTGGCCGACGATCAGGAGGCCGTCGCAGTCCCGGACGGCGTCGAAGAGTTCCGCGCGGCTGGCGTCGCGGTCCCCCGGCCCGACGGCCACCTCGCAGGACTGGCGGAGCAGGGCGAGGGCCTCCTCGACGATCGGCCGGGTCACCAGGATGCGGGGGCGGGTCATGGTCTTTGGATCCCTTTCGCGCGGGCGGTTTCAATCGCCAGATCGTACCCGGCGTCGGCGTGGCGCACAACTCCCAGGCCGGGGTCGCTCGTCAGCACCCGCTCCAGGCGGCGCGCCGCCGCGTCAGTCCCATCGGCCACGATCACCATGCCCGCATGGATCGACATCCCGATCCCGACGCCGCCGCCGTGGTGGACGGAGACCCAGCCGGCGCCGCCCACGGCGTTGATCAGCGCGTTCAG
>JACQFK010000481.1 GCA_016200125.1 Planctomycetota bacterium | reverse complement strand
GGGAATCTGGCGGCCGCGACCAAGGGGCTCATCCTCGGAGCCATCGCGAGCGCCAAGGCCATGGGCCTGGACACCGCCAAGGCCGCCTCCACGGCCGCGCAGGGAGCCTATGAGGGAGCGGCGGAGGCGGGTTCCGTCACCGTGGAACGGGTGATGGCGGCCCTGAAGGAGCCCATCGGAGGGATCAAGGTCGCGCTTCCCGAACGTCTTGCAAAGTAGGAAACCGATGCGAAAGTATGCCGGCGCCGTCCTGGTTGTCCTGGGGGTCGTCCTGACGACCTATGGACTCAACTCTCCCGAATCGTTGAACACCCGGGTTTCCCAGCTGTTCTCGAGGTGGCCGGTGGACGGGCCGACCTGCCTCCTGATCGGGGGCATCCTGTCCGTCATGACCGGCCTGGGGATGGCCGCCCATCGCAGGCCCCGCGCCTCCTAAGGAGAAGAATCTTGCCCATTGCCCTCAAGCTGGTGGACCGCGGGAATCTCCTGTCGGCAAGCCTCGCCGAGCACATCCGGGAGCGGGCCCGGAAGCTGGGCCACTTCTTCGGAAGGGTCAAGGAGTGCCGCGTGACGGTCGACGGTCCCGGCCAGCATCCTTTGAAGGGACGGATCCGGGTCCGCATCTACCTCTCGGTCCCCGGTTCGGAGATCGCCATCAATCGCCAGACGGGCGCGGATCTTCCGTTGGCCATCCGAGAATCCTTCGATGCCGCCGACCAGCGACTTGAAGATTACGTCCGGATCAGCCGGGAGTCCGTGAAGACGGCAAAGCGGCGGCCCCGCCGGAACCCCTGAGGTCCGCTAGGAGCGGGCCGCGTATTCATCGAAAAACCTACGTGCATTCTTCCAGAACACGCCCAGTCTCTCCGGCTCGCTGGATTCCTTCTCCAGGGCGGACTGCGCATAGACCAACGCATCCTTGCCGGTGGACAGGAGGAGATTGCGGATCGTGTCCTGACAGCGCAGCCAGACACGTTCTTCAGAAGTCGACATGATTCAATCTCCAATTACCGGACACGCGAGTTCCGTGGACATCCTTTGTGAAGCAATTCTCGTGCCGCGGCGGGAATCGCAAACCGAATCCCGCTGGCATGCAAGTTGCGCGACGAAGCCCGTTGCGGGACGTGTGTGTCCTGTCCGAATCCCTGCCGAGAGTTTGCTCCACACGATTGATCCGGGACGGGACACACGCCGGCCCGCTTCACGATCCGAAAATCGTTTCAGAGAGGGCCGAGTCATGAACCTGGAAGTCCTGTCGGCAAGCGAGAGCGTCTCCCTTTGCCTGGGGGCGGCGAAGCTGGTCCTGAACCGGTTCCGCGGGCTGGCGCAACGGACCCGGTCCGGGGATCGTCCGCTGTCCCTGCTCTTCGATGAGCTGGCGGGCGACGTGGAAAGGAACTTGATCGAGCTCAAGCAGGTCGAGGGACCCGGCCGGCAGCCCGAGGGCCTCGAGGAAGAGAAGGCGCAAAAATCCGCGCGGGGCTTCCTCCCCTCGCTCTCCAAGCCCGACGGAGGAGGTCCGCTCGACCGGGAAGCGGGATTCTACCTGGCGGAGAGCATCCTGGAGGACCTGGCCGGCTTCTACGGCACGCTGGTCCGCCAGACCTGCGACGACAAGTCGCGGGAACACCTTCTGCAGTCGAAAAAGGCCGTCGAGGCCCGGATTGAATATCTGCACCGGGTCGTGCTTTAGGCCGGGCTGATGAACATCCCTCTCGAGCGATTCCCCAAGGCCCTGCCAGGGCAGCTGACCCTGCGCCCGATGAACGCCTCGGACGAGGCCGCCCTGATCGCCTTCTTCAAGCGGATCCCCGTGGAGGAGCGGCAGCTCTTCCGCGAGGACGTGACCCGGCTCTCCATGATCCAGGGATGGATCCGCAACCTGGACTACGGGCGCGTCCTTCCGCTCCTCGTCTTCCGGGGTCAGCGGATCGTGGCCGACGCGACGCTTCACCGCGACCAGGGAGGCTGGTCGCGCCATCTCGGCAAGCTGAGGCTGACGCTCGACCCGGAGTTCCGCCGCCAGGGCCTGGCCCGCCGCCTGCTGCAGGAGCTCATCGCCCTGGCGAAGCCGCTTGGGGTCGCCGTGATGGAGGCCGAGATTCTCGACGTCCAGGAGCAGGCGGCCCTTCTCCTCGAGGACATGGGGTTCCAGCACGTCGCCACCCTTCCCCAGCACGCCATCGACCTCGCCGGCCGCGTCCACGATCTGCGGGTCTACTCACAGACGATCAGCCTGCCGGAAGGCCTCGCCCCGGAAGCCAAGCTGGCGGAAGAGGACGCGGACGTCGGGGGCGGATAGAGCTCAGCGGTAGAGGCGCTCTTCGCGGGGGAGCTCGTCGACGCGCCAGCCGCCCGCGAAGACGCGGAGGAAGCGCTTGGGCCGGTAGCCTTCCAGCAGCGGGTTGGGCTTGAACGTGACCTGCAGGCCGGAGCTGCCGGGAACGGGCGCGACGGCCTTCACCTCGAGCACCGGGCCCCGCCGGACGTCGTTGTGCTGGTCGTAGGTGCGCAGCGACTCCTCCGCGACCGCCGCCGCGACCGTCTCCTTGACGCGTACTTCCTTGAGCAGCGAGGGATCGGCGGCGTCGAAGAGCGTGACGGTCACCGTGCCGGCCTGGTTGTCCACCGACTCGACCCAGCAGCCCAGCCCGTGCTCGCGCTGCCACAACTTGTGCACCTCGAGCTGCCGCTCGCGGGCAAGGGCGCGGCTCTCGTCGTCGAGCCAGAGGTCCGTGCAGCGCCCGGGCCCCTTCAGCGTGCAGACGGTCAGGTTCGCCAGGATCCGAAGCCCGGGGGCCAGGTCCTTGAGCGTGCCGAAGCCGCGGCCTTTCCACACGCGCGTCGCGGGGCCGACCTGCAGGACCGTGGGCTTGGCGTCGGCCGCGTCGTCCCCGGCGACTCCGGTCACCGTGAGCCTGCCCTTGTCGAGTTCCACGGAATCCACGCGCCAGCACTTCTTCATCCGCGTGAGGCGGCTGAAATCGTCCTCCAGCTGCAGCACGCGGTTGAAGACGGGTTTCTGGTTCTTCCCGGGGGCGTCCTGCACGAAGAAGAGGCCGTGCAGGTGCGTGCCGATGGGCACGTCGCGCAGCTCCGCGTAGGAGCCGTGGAACATCGTCTTCGCGTAGGGGAGCAGCGTGAAGGGCAGGGCGATGTCGTAGTCGTCCGTGCGCTGGGCATCGCTGCGGTCGGGTCGCAGCGTCCCGCTGCGGTTCACGTGATCGACGCCGATCAGCTCCCCGGCGATCTCGCGCGCCGTGCCCGCGGCCGGGAACTCGCCGGGCTTCGCCTGGGTCCAGGCCGGCGGATCGTCGGCCAGCAGCAGCAGGATCGCGAGGACGGCCCGCATCTAGGCCACGAGCTCCGAAATCGGGCCCAGGCTGTCGACGAAGGACTCGGACTTGACCTCCATCTTCTGCATCATCGTCAGCAGCAGGTTGCTGAGGCGCGCCTTGCCGTCCGCCGGCTTGTGGCAGAGGTGGTAGTGCGCGCCCGCGTTGTTGAGGTCGTAGGCCTTGATGATCGGCAGGTTGTAGTCGAGGTGCCGGCCGTGCTTGAGCCCCAGGCCCGCGCCGCCCGCGAGGATCGCGGGCAGGTTGGCGTTGCCGTGGCTGTGGCCGTAGCTCATGCCGCTGCCGAAGAGCACCATCGTGCGGTCGAGCAGCGACTCTGCGCCGTCCTGGACCGCCAGGAGCTGGTCGAGGAAGTACGAGAACTGCTGGGCGAGGAAGGCGTCGCTGCGGCTCAGCCGCGCCATGATCTCCGGGTCTCCGCTGTGGTGCGAGAGCTCGTGGCGGCTCTGGCTGATGCCGAGCTCGGGCAGCGGCAGCCCGTTGCCCTCCGTGCCGCTCATGTAGCTGACCACCCGCGTCATGTCCGTGCGCAGCGCGAGCACGATCAGGTCGTACATCGTCCGGTAGTACTCGCCCGCCTGCTGGCGCGGGACGTTTCTCGACACGCGCTCGGTGGTCGCCGCGTCGACCTTGGGCTTCGGCACGTTCAGCCAGGCGTCCAGGCGCTCGGCCCGGATCTCCACCTCGCGCACGGACTGGAGGTACTCGTCGAGCTTGCCCCGGTCCGAGGCGCCGAGGGCAGACTTCACGGACTTGGCGTCGCTCAGCACCGAGTCGAGCACGCTGCGGCGCCGGTCGAGCTTCCGACGGCGCTGCTCGATGCCCCCCGGTTCCTCGCCGAAGAGGCGCTGGAAGACCGTGCGCGGGTTGTCCTCCGCGGGCAGCGGGATGCCGTCGCGCGAGAAGGAGAGCGTGTTGGAGTTGTTCGGCTGGCCGACCCCGGAGGAGATCGACAGCTCCAGCGAGCCGAAGCGGGTCTGCGGCGAGGTGACCTCGGCGATCACCTGGTCGCAGGAGACGCTGTTCTTGTAGCTGCCGCCGTCCTGGCCGATCTTCGCCCCCGTGAGCCAGGTGTCGGCGCAGACGTGCGCCTGGCCTATCCCGTTCGGGTGGTGCAGGCCGCTGATCGGGGTCAGCAGCGCCCGGTGCTTCTCGAGCGGCTTCATGGGCTCCGGGAACGCATAGTCCGGCCCGGCCTTCGTGATCTGCCAGGTCAGCACGTTCACGCCGTTGGGGATGTAGACGAAGACGGCGCGCCGGGGCTTGTCGGCGGCCGCCTGGGCCCCGAGCGGGCTCATGCCCTCGAGCAGCGGCAGCGCGATGACGGCTCCCGCTCCGCGCAGGAAGCGCCGGCGATCCAGGGTCTTGCTCACGCGTCTTCTCCTTACCGCTTCTGGAACAGCTCGGACGTCGCCAGGGTTTCAACCAGGGTCGCCAGTTTGAAATCGGCGGCCTTGCTCTTCCGCGCCAGCTCCGCGAGCGCGGCGCGGTCGTCCACCGACAGGCCCCGCCGCAGCGCGTAGGTCGCGAGCTTTTCGATGAAGGCCGCGTTGAACCTGTCGACGTCCGCCAGGAGCAGCTTCTTGAACTCCGCGGTGTCGGCGAACTTGCGGCCGTCGGGCAGCTCGCCGCTCGCGTCCACCTTGGGATTGTCGCCGGCGCCGTCGCGGACGGCCTCCACCGTGCGCCAGCGGCCGATCGCGTCGTAGGCGTCGAACGCGAAGCCCAGCGGGTCGATCTTGCGGTGGCAGGCGGCGCAGTTCGGGTCGCTCTTGTGGGCGTCGAGCTTCATGCGCAGCGTGGCCTTCGGGGACTTGGCCGGCGTCGGCTCGATGGGCGGCACGTTCGCGGGCGGCGGCGGCGGGGAGCGGCCGAGGATCGACTCCATCACCCACACGCCGCGATGCACGGGACGGTGCCGCGTGCCGTCGGACGTGAGGCAGAGGATCGAGGCCTGGGTCAGCAGGCCGCCCCGATGGGCCTCGGGCGCGAGGGGCACGCGGCGGAACTCGTCTCCCTCGACCCCGGCGATGCCGTAGTGCTCCGCGAGCCGCGCGTTGAGCAGGGTCCAGTCGGAGTCGAGGAATTCGCGAAGGCTCAGGTTCTTGAAGAGGACCTCCCGGAAGGTGGCCGTGGTCTCCTGCACCATGCTCTTCTGGAGGTGCTCGTCGTAGTCGGGATAGAGCTTCTTGTCGGGCGGGAACATGCCGACCTTGCCGAGGCGCAGCCACTGGCGCGGAAAGCCCGCGGCGAAGCGCTCGATCCGAGGGTCGCGCAGCAGGCGCTGGACCTGGGAGCGGAGGACCTCGGGCTTCCGCAGCGAGCCGTCCCTCGCGGCCTCGAGCAGGGGCGCGTCGGGCTGCGTGCTCCAGAGGAAGTAGGAGAGACGCGACGCAAGCTCCCAGTCGCTGATCCGGGCGTCGTTGCGGTCGGGAGCGCCCTCGACGAGGTAGAAGAAATCCTTCGAGCAGAGCACCGCGAGGAAGCCGGTCTTCAGGGCGGCCGCGGGGGACTCGCCGCTCTTGCGCTCGCGCTCGACGAGGGCGACGAGGCGGTCCAGTTCCTCCGCCCGCAGCGGACGCCGGAACGCCTTCGCGGCGAAGCGGGCGAGGACCTCGCGCGCCTCCCCTTTCAGGTCCACGTCGCGCGGCGCCGGATCGGCCAGCGGCCCTTCCCATTCGACCCAGTCGACGATCAGGAAGGGCCAGAGGGGCAGGCCCTGCTCGTCGCTCATCTTCCACTGCCAGGGCTCGCGGCCGTCCTTGAGGCTGATGAAGGGCCGGCTGCCGTGGCGGCCGCCGCGGTCGAGGTTGTTCCCCGGACCGGGCGCCTCGTTGGAGATCCGGATCATGTGCCGGCCCGCGGGCAGGTGCGCCGTGAATTCGACGACCGTAGGCTTGTCCTCGGGCGCGAGGACGTCCTGCTCGCCCAGGAGGCGGTCGAGATCCGCGGCGTAGACGCTCAGACGGGGCGCACGCCCCTTCGCCGGCTTGAGGCCGCTGAGCTTCACGCGGATGCGGTACTCACCGCCGGCCGGGGCGTTGAAGTCCTTCACCGAGCCCGGATGGCCGTTGATGGGGATGCCGGGCCAGAGGTCGAGGCGGACCTTGTCGGCGAGGCCCTGCTCCTCCATCTTTTTCCGGTTCCAGCCGCGGCAGTCGAAGGGCGTCCAGCGGGTGGTCTTCTTC
>JACQFK010000031.1 GCA_016200125.1 Planctomycetota bacterium | reverse complement strand
CAACCTGGGGCGCTTCCGTCTCTCGGTGACGTCGTCGCCGGCGCCCTCGGCCGATCCGCTGCCCGCGGCCGCGCGGGCCGCGCTCGGCGTCCCCGAAGAGCACCGCACGCCCGCGCAGGAGGCGTCGATCTTCGCCTTCTGTAGGACGACGGTCGCCGAGTGGAAGGAGGCGAACGACCGGATCGAGGCGATCTGGCGCACGCATCCGGAGGGGTCGCTCCAGCTCGCGCTCCAGGAGCGCGACGGCATGCGCTCCACCCACCTGCTCCAGCGCGGCGATTTCCTGAAGCCCGACAAGGAGGTCTCTCCCGGCGTTCCGGGCTTCCTCAATCAGATCCCGAACGGCGCGCCGGCCAACCGGCTGACCTTCGCGAAATGGCTGGTCGACCGGAAGGCCCCCACGACGGCCCGGTCGATCGTCAACCGCGTGTGGCAGGCCTACTTCGGCACGGGCCTCGTGGCCACGAGCGAGGACTTCGGCTCGCAGGCCGACAAGCCGTCGCATCCCGAGCTGCTCGACTGGCTGGCCGTCGAGTTCATGGACCGCGGCTGGAGCTTCAAGACGCTGCACCGGCTGATCGTGACCTCGTCCACCTACCGCCAGTCGTCGAAGCTGACGGCCGACCTGCTGGCGCGGGATCCCGACAACCGCCTCCTGGCGCGCGGGCCGCGCTTCCGCGTCGACGGCGAGATCGTGCGCGACATCGCGCTCGCGGCGAGCGGCCTGCTCAGCCCCAAGGTGGGCGGCCCGAGCGTCTGCCCGCCCGCGCCCGCCGCGCTCTTCCTCCCGCCCGTCAGCTACGGCCCCAAGGTCTGGAAGGAGGAGACGGGCGAGAACCGCTTCCGCCGCGCGATCTACACGTTCCGCTACCGCTCGGTCCCCTACCCCGCGCTCCAGGCCTTCGACACGCCCCCGGGCGAGGCGTCCTGCGTCCGGCGGTCGCGGTCGAACACGCCGCTCCAGGCGCTCACGACGCTGAACGAGACGCTCTTCGTCGAATGCGCGAAGGCGCTCGGAGCGAAGATCCTGAAGGAGGGCGGCGCGGCGGACGCGGAGCGCCTGGCCTACGGTTTCCGCCGCTGCACGGGCCGGCTGCCCTCCGCGAACGAGCAGAAGCTGCTCTCGGACTTCCTGGCGCGGCAGAAGCAGCGGATGGCCGCGGCGCCCGGGAAGGCGAAGGAGCTGGGGGCCGATCCCGAGGCCGCGGCCTGGACGGCGCTGGCGCGGGTGCTGCTGAACCTGGACGAGACGATCACGAAAGAGTGAGACGGCCATGAACAACGAATCGAAGTGTCCCGGGCGCCCCGCGGCCTCGCCGGCGGCGAGCCGCCGCTGGTTCCTCCAGCAGTGCGGCGTCGGCCTCGGCGGCCTGGCCTTCCACTCGCTGATGAACCGCGACGCGTCGGCGTCGGAGGACCCGATGCTGCCGCGCCGGCCGCACCACAAGGCGCGCGCGAAGAACGTGATCTACCTGTTCATGGCGGGCGCGCCGAGCCATCTCGAGCTCTTCGACCACAAGCCCCAGCTCGCCAAGTTCAGCGGCACCCTGCCGCCGCCCGAGCTGATCAAGGGCTACCGCGCGGCCTTCATCAACCCGAGCTCCAAGCTGCTGGGGCCGAAGTTCCGCTTCGGCAAGTACGGCGAGAACGGCACGGAGATCTCCGAGCTGCTGCCGCACCTCGCGACCATCGTCGACGATCTCACGATCGTGAAGTCCTGCGCGACGGACGCCTTCAACCATGCGCCGGCGCAGATCATGATGAACACGGGGGCCCAGCAGTTCGGCCGCCCGAGCATGGGCGCCTGGGTGACCTACGGGCTGGGGAGCGAGTCGCGCGACCTGCCGGGCTTCGTCGTCTTCAGCTCCGGCAAGAAGGGCCCGAGCGGCGGCAATTCGAACTGGGGCTGCGGCTTCCTGCCGACGGTCTACCAGGGCGTGCAGTTCCGCGGCACGGGCGACCCGGTGCTCTACCTGTCCAACCCCCCGGGCGTCGACGCGGAGCTCCAGCGCGAGTCGCTCGACGCGGTGAAGAGCCTGAACCAGGAGCGGCTCGACGTGGTGGGCGACCCCGAGATCGCGACGCGGATCAACTCCTTCGAGATGGCCTTCCGGATGCAGACGAGCGCGCCCGAACTGATGGACCTCGGCCGCGAGTCGAAGGAGACGCTGGAGATGTACGGGGCGCAGCCGGGCAAGTCGTCGTTCGCCAACAACTGCCTGCTCGCGAGGAGGCTCGTCGAGCGCGGCGTGCGCTTCGTCCAGCTCTTCCACGAGGCCTGGGACCAGCACGGCAACCTGGTGGCCGACCTCAAGAAGAACTGCGCCGACACCGACCGCGCCTGCACGGCGCTGGTGAAGGATCTGAAGCAGCGCGGGCTGCTGGACGACACGCTGGTGATCTGGGGCGGCGAGTTCGGCCGCACGCCGATGGTGCAGGGCGGCGACGACGGCCGCGACCACCACCCGAACGCCTTCACGATGTGGTTTGCGGGCGGCGGGATGAAGCCCGGCCTGGTGTTCGGGGAGACGGACGACTTCGCCTTCAACACGGTGAAGGACCGGGTGCACGTGCACGATCTGCACGCGACGCTGATGCACCTGCTGGGCTTCGACCACACGAAGCTGACGTACCGGTTCCAGGGGCGCGACTTCCGGCTCACGGACGTGCACGGCAACGTGATCCCCGCGCTGCTGGCGTAGGGGGCGGGAAGCATCCGTCCGCTCCTCGAGTCCGCCCTCAGTCTCCAATTTCCCCCGTAGAACGCCCAAGCCCCCCAGCGCGGGCTGCTCTTTAGGGATCCCCTCCCCTTCTATCCCCTCCTTCTCCTCCCACTTCCCCCTTTTCTCCCCCCCTTTCTACTAACCGCGGAGCCTCGAGTGCCGGGAGGGGTGCGCCAGGCGGGCCAGGCGCCCGGGGGACTAATTCTTCGGCGCGGTCATCAGCATCTGGGTGACGACATAATTCGAGGCGTCGTGGAGCCCGACGGCGAAGACGTTCTTCGCCGGCACCGCCCAGAGGTCCCAGAGCGTCGTCTTCGACCAGTCGGCCTTCCAGGCGATGTAGTCCTTCCCGTCAACCTGGATCACGAAGGCTTCCTTCCGGACCATGAACTTGAGGGTCTTCGGGCCTTTCCCGAAGAATCTGCCCGGGATGATCCGGCCCTCTTTGACGTCGTTGCCGCCGGTGGTCCCGAAGCCGCTTTGATTCAGCTTGTTGGTGTCGAATCT
>JACQFK010000426.1 GCA_016200125.1 Planctomycetota bacterium | reverse complement strand
GGCGATGCTCGCGATCCTGGTGGGGCTTCCCGTGCTGATCGCGCTCGGCCCCGAATCGAACTTCGTCCAGGCCTGCGTCAATCCCTTCCCCTACTTCGACCGGCTGGGCGAGACGCTCCATTGGTGGGGCGCCAGCCTCGGGTTCCGGATGGAGCCGCTCTTCGAACCGCTCCTGCTCTTCGGCTTCCTATACGGGACCGCGATCGTCGTCGGGCTCCTGGTGATGAACGCCCGCTTCGACCCTGTATCCGGCCGCTCCTGACCCTCCCTCAAGCCTTCGGGGCTGCGAGTCTGTTGGGAGTTGGGGCTTAGGAGCTCCGGGATCAGGCCGGGCTGGGCGCCACCCGCTTGACCGCCTCCTCCACGGAGGCCGCCCAGGGGAAGATCTGGTCCACGCCGATCGTCGTGAAGAAGTGCCACTGGGCCGTGTTGGCGGGCCGCACGTAGCAGAGCTTGCCGTTCACCTTCTCGTACTGCGAGGCCGCGTGACCCAGCGTGTTGATGCCCGCGCTGGAGATGTAGGTGAGGTCCGAGAGGTTGACCACGAGGTGGATCTGCTTCCGGTCGAGCTGGGTCTGGATCGCCTCCTCGACCTGGTAGTAGTGGACGTGGTCGACGGACCCCGAGACGTGGATCACGACGACCCCTCCCTGGGGCTCGCCGACGACGACCTTGATCTTCTTCTCGGGCATGTGCCGGGATTCTACCCCCTCGGAACGCCTCCGACAACACTTCGCGTCAGGCGGCGGGCGGCATCAGCTCCACCTTGGGCAGCTCGCTCGTGCACCATTTGCAGCGCGTGGCCTCGTGGTGGTTCCCCTCCTTGCAGGCCGCGCAGGCCTTCGTGGGCGGCGGCGGCGCCTGCTTCACGAACATCTTGGTGATCAGGAAGACCACCGTCGCGATGATCACGAAGTCGAGCGCCGTCCCCAGAAAATGCCCCAGCGTCCAGTTGAAGCGCCAGAAGCCCACGCGGATGTGCCGCCAGTCTCCGGACGGCGTGATGACCCCGACGATGGGCATGACGAGGTCCTCCACGATCGAGGTGACGACCTTCGTCACGGCCCCGCCGATGACCACGCCCATGGCCAGGGCGAACATGTTCGTCTTGAGCAGGAACTCGCGGAACTCCCGCGCGTAGCGCCCGGGCTCCACTTTGGCGATCAGATTCTTGGGGTCGACCATGACTCCCTCCTTCTAAAACTTGTATCCCAGTCCGACAAAGTACGTGTCGTCCTGGCTCTTCAGGCCGGGGCTCGGCTTCCGGTCGTATTCCGTGATCACCCCGCCCAGCAGGTTCCATCCGCCCCCCAGCGCCGTGCCCAGGGTCGCCTCGTTGCGAATCTGGAAGTCCTGGGAGTGCTTGAAGTTCGGGTAGATCGTGAAGTTGTCCCTGAACTCGAAGCCCAGGGGCAGCGCCACCCGGAGCTTCGCGGCGGCCCGGGCGCCGGGGTGCGACTCGTCGGGCGCGACGTTGAAGTCGTTCGTGAAGTAGGCGAAGCCGGCCTCGGTCGCGAGATCGATCCAGGATTCCTTGAGGACGTCGTAGCCCACGCCGATGCTGGTGATCGTCCCGATCGACAGGTCCTTGAACGAGTCGCCCATCAACTCCTCGCTGATGTAGCCGTAGAAGCGGGGCGTGACCTTGTAGTTGTACTTCACGATGCCGTAGGCGTTGCGCTCCGTCAGCAGCCCGCTGGTCTGGCCGTAGCGGAAGAGGGCCCGCATCATCAGGAGGTCCGCCTCCGACTCGCGCGAGCCTTCGGCGGAGACCAGAAAGGCCCGGGTGTGGGTGTTCCCGTCCGTCGCCTTGCCGGACGCGCTCAGCGTCCCGTGCCACTGCGGCGGAGCCTCGTTGAAGTGGGTGATCTTCGCGAGCTCGACCTCCACGGGCGCGACGGTGCCGCCCGACTCGACCTTGAGGCGCCCTTCCGCGCCCGGGACGACCTTGCCTTCCAGCGTTTCGCCGGTCGCTAGCTTCACCTTCAGCGGGGCGTCCGTCCTGATGGACAAGACCTGCGCCCAGTCGATCTTCAGGGGCCCCGAGTGGCCCGTCTCCAGCACGAGCTTGCCGCCCGAGAGGGAGGTGATTTTGCCGGTCAGCCGGTCGCCGTTCTTCAGCTTGACCTCGTCGTCCGCCAGACCGGCCGCGGCCAGGGCAAAGAGGAACGCCGCCGAAAGTGTGCGCATGAAACCCCTCCGTGTCGAAATGCGAGGCAAGAGAATAGCAATCCGCAGAGCGAAGTCAAAGTCCTTTGACCCTAGCGATTGCGGACTTCGTCGAGGAAGGCCTTGCCCTCCGGCGTGAATCCGTGGGCGATGGGCCGCCGCAGCTCGCCCTGGAGGAAGGGCAGCTGCTCGAGTTGCTCGGGGGCGATCTCCTTGAAGCCCGCGTCGAAGATCTCGAGGTAGGCCTGCAGCGAGTTGTTCGTGGGCCCGAAGCCTTTCGCGTAGAGGTATTTCTGCTCCAGGTCGCGCGCGACGGTCTCCGCCCGCAGGAAGCGCTTTTCGCGGTCGTGCGCGAGCATCTTCATGCAGATCCCGGAGATCGACTCGGGCACGTCGAGCCGGACTTTGTGGGGCGGAAGCACGGGCCTGGCGAGCAGGCGCCGCGCGAACTCCACCCGCTCGTCCGGCTTCAGCTTCATGGGCACCTTCTGGATGAAGATGCCCGTGAGGAGCATGTAGAGCACCAGGCCCAGCGAGTAGATGTCGGTGCGGGCGTCGACGGCCTCGCCCGCGATCTGCTCGGGCGACATGTAGGAGATCTTCCCGGTCAGCCCCTCCTCCTTCTGCTCGACCGCGACGCCGAAGTCGGAGAGCTTCACGACGCCCTGCAGGTTGAGCAGGAGGTTCTCCGGCGAGATGTCGCGGTGGATGATGGACTGGTGCGCGTAGGACAGCGAGCGCGCGATGCGGCTCACGATGAACGACGCCAGCATCACCGGCATCAGGAGGTCGCGCTTGAAATGCTCGTTCTGGAAGGTCCGGACGTCCGTCCCCTCGATGTAATCCATGACCATCAGGAGGAGCTTCTGCTCGGTGCCGGACTGGGGAACGATCCGCATCCTCGTCCGCGCGTCGGCGAAGCGGCCGCCCGGCACGGGACTGCGCTGGATCGCGTGGCGCCGGGCGTCCTCGAAGGAGAGCTTGTCGAACTCCTGGAGGAACTCCGGCGGCAGCTGGCCGTAGGGGATCGCCTCCAGGCCGTAGGTCTTGACGATGTTCTCGTGGCGCAGGCCCGTCGCGATGTTCGCCTCCTGCTTGAGGCGCAACTCGTGGTCGGCGGACTTCGTGCGGATGGTCTTGAGGGCGACGAGGTCCGCCACCCCCTCGCTGTTCTTCTCGGCCAGCAGCACGATGCCCATGCCGCCGC
>JACQFK010000439.1 GCA_016200125.1 Planctomycetota bacterium | reverse complement strand
TTGATCCGGGGCGTGCGCCCGAACTCGCCCCACGCGGCGACCGTCACGTCCCCGAGCAGGCCGCGGTCGTGGAGGTCGTCGAGCAGCGCGCAGAGTCCCATGTCCAGGGCGGGCAGCAGTCGGCGCAGCGTGTTGAAGTTGTCCTCGTGCGTGTCCCAGAGGCCGAGCGCCTCGAGCGCCACGCAGCGGACCCCCGCCTCGATCAGGCGCCGGGCCAGCACGAGGCGCCGGTTGTAGCTGAAGGGGAACTCATCCTTGCCGGAGCCCAGGTAGCGCTTCAGCGTCTCGGGCTTCTCCTTCGAGAGGTCGAGCGCGTCCGCCATCCGTCCCGAGAGCACCATCTCGACGGCCCGCTGCGTGTAGGCGTCCATCGCGTCCATCTGCCCGCCTGCGTCCACGTCGCGCCGAAGCCCGTCCAGCCCCCGCAGGAGCTCGGTGCGGCTTCGCAGGCGGCTGGCGTCGATCTTCCCGACCTTGAAGTCGGCGGAGGTCCCGGGCTCGGGCATGAAGGGCTGGTGCAGGGGCCCCAGGTATCCCGACGTCGTCGGGTTGTTCTTGCTGAGCAGCGAGACGAAGGGCAGCGTCGGATCGGAGGACGCGGGCGCCAGCTTCGAGATGACCGAGCCGATGGAGGGCCGCCCGCCCACCGACTTGAGCGAGTCCCCCGGGTAGCCCGTCATGATCATGTTCGTGTTGTGGCCGTCGTCGAAGGCGCCGACGAGCCCGCGGAGGATCGCGAAGCGGTCGGCCCTCCGGGCGAGGCCCGGCAGGAGCTCGCAGATCTCCATGCCCGGGACGCGTGTCCTCATCGGACGGAATTCGCCGCGGAACTCGGCGGGCGCGTCGGGCTTCAGGTCCCAGAGATCCTGGTGGCTGGGCGCTCCGGGGAGATGGATGTTGATCAGGGCCTTCCGCGAGGAGCCCCCGGCCGCCTCGGCGCGCAGCAGGTCCGGGAGCATAAGCCCGCCGAACCCGAGGGCGCCGATCTTCAGGAAGCCCCGCCGGGGCAGGCCGTCGCAGAGCGCGTAGCGGTCGCCCGTGATCGTCAGCATGCCCCCCTGTTCGCAGGCGCCCCGATTTCGTGTAGATAATTCTATAATGGCGTTCACGATGGCCCAGGAGCCCCGAGAGTTCCCCGAAACCCACTGGTCGCAGCTCCTCGAACTCCAGAATCCGTCCCACCCCCGCCATGCGGAGCACCTCGGCGTCCTGGTCCAGCAGTACTGGAAGCCGGCCTATCTCTACCTGAGGGCGATCCGGGCGATGAGCGCCGAGGATGCGGAGGACCTGACCCAGCAGTTCTTCGCCATGCTCCTTGCGCGCCGGTCGCTCGACAAGCTGTCGCCCAACCGGGGCAGCTTCCGCGGCTTCCTGAAGACGGCCCTGCGCCGCTTCGTGGTCAGCGCTCAACGCCAGGAGGCCTCGCGCGGTGGCCGCCTGTTCCGCTTCGAGGAAGCCGAGGCCCTGCACAACACGGACCTGTCCCCCGAGTCGGCCTTCGACCGGGAATGGGCGCGCGGCGTCGTCGCCGAGATGATGCGCCGCCTCCGCGAGGAATTCCGCGCCCAGGGGAAGGAGGTCTACTATGAGATCTTCCAGGAATACGTCGGCGAGACCGCGGGGGCGGAGGTCTCCTACGACGACCTCGCGAAGCTCCACCGGCTCAGCGCCGACGACGTCCGCAACTATCTCCGCGTGATCCGCCAGCGCGGCCGCGAGATCCTCAAGGACCTGCTCCGCGACTACCTCTTCCCCGGGGAGGACGTCGAGGACGAGCTCCGCTTCATCCTGTCGCGATGAGCATCGACCGGGTCAAAGAGTTCTTCTCGGAGCCGCCCGAGCCCGCCGGCCGGCGCATCGGCCGCTACGAGATCATCCGCGAAATCGCGCGCGGCGGCATGGCCGTGGTCTATCAGGCGCTCGACCCCGCCCTCGGACGCAGGGTCGCGCTCAAGGTGCTCAAGGAGGGGAACCGCGAGCGGCTGCAACGCGAGGCGGCCGCGGCGGCGAAGCTGCGGCATCCGAACGTCGTCACGGTCCACGAGGTCGGGCCGGACTTCATCGCCATGGATCTCCTCCTGGGGAAAACCCTGGCCGAGTCGATGGAGGCCCTGAAGCCTGCCGAGCGGCTGGCGGTGGTGGAGACGGTCGCCCGCGCGGTGGCCCATGCGCACGAGCAGGGCGTGATCCACCGCGACCTCAAGCCCCAGAACATCCTCATCGAACCCGACGGCCGCGTCGTGCTCACGGACTTCGGCCTGGCGCGAATCGAGGGCGGCGAGGATCTGACGCGGACGGGAGCGGTCTTCGGCACGCCCCACTACATGGCGCCCGAGCAGGTGCAGGGGCTCCCGTCGGGGCCGGCCACCGACGTGTGGGCGCTCGGCGTCCTCCTCCACGAGGCGGTCCGCGGCGCGAGGCCCTTCGAGGTGGGGACGTCGCTCGCGCTCTACGATCGGATCGTCCGCGAGGACCCCCCGCCGCTTCCGGGAGATCTCGGCGCGATCGCGGCGAAGGCGCTCGAGAAGGATTCGTCCCGCCGCTATCCGAACGCCGGCGCCTTCGCGGAGGATTTGGCGAAGGCCCGCCGCGGCGAGCCGGTCTCGGTCCGGCCCGCCGGCCCGCTGAGCCGCCTCGCGCGGAAGCTCCGACGCAATCCGGCGCCGGCGGTCATGGCGGTCGTCGTCCTGGTGGCCGGGCTCCTGGCCGCCGCCCGGCAGATCGAGCACGCGCGGGCGCTGCGGTCGCTGCGCGACACGGCCCGCGTCTCGCTGGACGCTGCCCTCGAGCTGCGGCGCGCGGGAGCGGTCGGTCAGATGCGCAAGTTCCTTCCTCCGCTCGAGGAGGCCTGGCGCGACGCGGGCGAAGGCGCCGAGGCCAGCTATCTCCTCGGACGCTTCCACCGCGCGCTGCTGGAGGACGCGAAGGCGCTGGAGTGCCAGGAGCGCGCGCTGAAGGGAAACGCGGACTACCGCCCGGCGCGCTACGAACGCGCGGTGCTGATCGCGCTGCGGGACGGCCGCCCGGCGCTGGAAGAAGCGGCCCGCAGTCCCGAGAGCTGGCGCGCCCCGGTGGTCGAGGACGCCCGGCGCGTGCTCGAGAGCCCTCCGCAGGAAATCGGCCCCGGCGGCCTGCTCGTGTCCCAGGGCCTCGTCGCCTACGGGTCGGGGAACCTCCCCAAGGCGCGCCAGTCCTTCGAAGAGGCGCTGGCGCTCGATCCCCTGCTCGAGGAGGCGCGGGAGCTGCTGACCGCGGTGATCCGGACCGAGATCCTGCCGTCCTTCGAGGAGACGCTGCGGCGCACCCAGCAGGCGGAGGATCTCTTCACCCAGGGCCTGGCGCGCGACCGCGGATACCTGCCCCACTACCTCGGCCGCGGCGAGCTGCGCTGGACCCGCGGCAGCCGCCGCCGCCACCGGGGCCTCGATCCGATGCCCGACTACCGGGCCGCGGAGGCGGACTTCTCGGAGGCGCTCCGCCTGGATCCCCGGTCCGCGCGCGCCTGGCAGTGGCGCGGGCAGGCGCGGGTCTACCAGGGCATCTGGTTCCTCGAGACCGACCAGGACCCCTCCGCCGCCTGGGACTCGGCCGAAGCGGACCTCAACCGGGCCGTCGAGCTGCAGCCCTCCTTCTCGGGCAACTGGCTCTGGCGCGGCAACGCGCGCTTCTACCGCGGCTTCTGGAAGGCGGGCAAGGGCCGCGACCCGCTCGCGGATTTCGAGGCGGCCGGCAAGGACCTGTCGGAGGCCGTCGCGCGCGCCCTGGAGCCCTCGACGGAGCGGCGCTGGCGGGGACGCCTGCGGGCGCAGCAGGCGGGGGCGCTCGCGCGGGCCGGGCGGGACGCGTCGGCGCTCTTCGACGAGGCGGAGGCGGACTTCGTGGCGGCGCTGAAGCAGAGCGAGCGCGACTCCTGGTTCTGGACCTGGCGGAGCACGGTGTGGAGCGAGCGGGCGCTCGCGCGCATGGCCCGCGGCGAGAACCCCCTGCCCGACTTCCAGCGGGCGGAGGAGTTCATCGGGCGCGCGCTGGACATCGACCGGACGCTGATGGAGGGCTGGAAGCACCGGGGCTTTGTCCGCTGGCAGCGGGCGGCCCAGCGGCTGGCCGCGGGGGACCGCGCCGGCGCGCGCGACGACTACGCCGCCGCGGCGGCCGATTTCCTGGAGGCGCTGTCCATCAACCCCACGCTCAAGTACCAGATCGGCGACCGGGCCGACGCGGCCCGCCGCAAGGCCGCCGAGCTCGACGCGCCGAAGTAGCGGCGAAGTAACGAACCGTCATCCTTTTCGCTCGCTGGACGGCGAAAAAGCAGACTGTCCGTTTTTTCGCCTCGCAGGTGAAAAAACGGACAGTCTATTTCTTCGCGCCGACCGCCCGCTCGACCGCCTTGTACATGGCCTGCGTGCCCAGATCGGCCTCCCCGTGAGCGACGTTCTCCTCGAAGTAGCGCTTGGCGGCCGACGCGCCCGCCAGGGGCAGGCCGACGTCCTTCGCCGCGTCCTCGATGATCCCGAGATCCTTGAGCATGAGCGCGATCCGGCCGCCGGGGGCGAAGTCCCCCTTCACGATCTGCGGCCCGAAGCGCTCCAGCGCCCAGGAGCCGCCCGCGCCCGGGATCAGGGCCTCGACCAGCGTCGCCGGCTCGATCCCGCTCAGCCGCGCCAGCTGCAGCGCCTCGACGATCCCGACCATGTTGACCGCGCAGAGGATCTGGTTGCAGGCCTTGGCCGTCTGGCCCGCCCCCTGCGGGCCGAAGAGGGTGATGCGGTTGCCGAGGATCGACAGCACGTCGCGCACCCGCTCGAGATCCGCCGCCTCGCCGCCGACGAGGAGGGAGAGCGTCCCGTC
>JACQFK010000438.1 GCA_016200125.1 Planctomycetota bacterium | reverse complement strand
GGGTCGTAGACTTTCGGTCCGACGATCAGCTCTCCTTCATCGGCATAGACGACGACCACCTGTTCCTCAGCTCCCGACGCGACCCTCCGGACCTGCTGGCGGGTGTTGAAGGCCCCAAGTCCGTAGAAATCACTCTCGGTCCAGCGGTCATAGGGATGATCGTGACAGCGCGCGCAGTGGAGACTGATGCCGAGGTGGTGCCGGCTGACGCCTCCGGCAAAGGAGTATTCCTGCCGCTCGGCCCCGTAGAACGACAGCTTGTAGCCCAGTTCAGGCACGGCGGCGGAGTTGCCCCGCGCCGTGATCATGTCGGAGACGATGTCCGCCCAGGGCCGGTCCCTGTGGATCTGGTCCCCGAGCCACTGGATGAAGCGCGCGAGGATCTGCCGGCGCGTTTCGATCTTCATCCCGTCCGGCAGATCGAAGGCAGGCTCGTGGTAGTTTCCGAAATACACTTCCGCGAAGCGGCGGGTGGAGACGCTGCCGTCCTGCGGCTGCGCTCCGGCCCCCGGGGACAGCAACAGGGACAGAACCAGAACTGCGCTTGGTCTCATCAGGCCCGCTCCAACGACTTCTGTCTACCCTACGCCGGAACGGGTCGCATCAGTGCTTCAAACAGGCTACCAGCCGAGTTCCTTCTTGACCGCCGCGGTCAGCCGGTCCGCCATCAGCCGGTGGGTCTTCAGGCTCGGATGCCAGTCGCCGCCCAGGCCGTTCTTGGGATCATGCGCGTCGAACTCGACATAGTGGATCTTCTTGTCACCCGCCTTCCGGAGCGCCTCCACCAGCCCCGAGGTGTACTGCCGGATCGTGCTGAGCGCCTTCCGGCCCGGGGGATAGGAGTCGGACATCATCGACCCCACCGCGCAGAAGACGTGGCACTGCGGATAGTTCTTCCTCAACCGGACGACGAAGGCTCGGTAGGCGTCCTGCCACTCCTGCTCCGTCGGGTTCCGGGGGCCGAAGTCGTTGGTGCCCAGATTGACGACCACCGCGCTCGCGGTCCACGCGGAGAATTCCCACTTGCTCTGCGGATCGTTCGGAAGCGCCAGGTCGTAGAGCAGCGGGATCGCATTGTCGCCGAAGAGCCACTTCCCCGACCACGCGACCGCGACATACTCGGCGCCGAGGTCGCGGGCGGCCAGGGCGCCGTAGGCCAGGTAGTTGTTCTCCGTGTTCGGCGCGAAGTGCTCCTTCTCGCTGGCCGATTCGTTGCCGTAGCCGCAGGTGATCGAATCGCCGACGAACTCGATCCGCCGGTCCTTTCGCGCCGGTAGGGGCAGCAGGGTCCGCCCCTTCTCCAGCTGAAGTCCGAGCAGCTGGGTCTGGCCGACGAGAGGCTCGGTCCGCTTGAAGAGCTCGACCGTGTGCTCCTTGTCGGGAAGGCCGGAGACGACGCGGTAGAGGGTGGCGTCCTACGAGAGGGCGAGCACCGAGGCCGGCGCGCCGTCGACCACGACCTGGAACTGGTCCGCCCCCGAGCTCTTGAGGGAGACGTTGAGCGCCGTGCCCTTGAACTTGAGCTGGACGGAGCTGCCGGCCCAGGCACAGCGCGGGCCGGCGGGATCCCGGAGATCGAAGCGTCCGATGAGCCGGAGATTCGGATCCTTGGGCGCGACCTCCGCCGGCAGCGGCGCCGCGGGCCCGGCCTGGACCCCCAGGAGGAAAAGCAGCAGGCCCAACGCTCGCATGCCCGCCCCCGTCACCGATAAAGCCAGGCGACTTCGAACGACGTGAAGCGCGTCCGCGAGAGGCGGCCGACCTTCGAGTCGCCCGCGCAATGGGCCAGGAGGACCCGCTCTCCAACGAATTCGATCGCGGTGTAGCAGAACCAGCCGTCCGGATCGTCGTCGAGGGTCTTCTTCTTCTCCCAGGTCTTCCCCTCGTCCCGGGAGATCGCCACGCAGAACGGCGTCCGCTTGCCCTTGTGGGCCTCGTCGACGTTCTCGTGATCGTTCCAGACCAGGAGCAGGTCTCCCGTCGACGGGATCCGCGCGATCGACGCCGGGGAGAGCGGAGAGAGGATGTTGGACGGCTCGGCCGCCGACCAGGTGTCGCCGCCGTCCTTTGAATAGGACCGGTACTGGCAGCCCTGATCGGTCCTCATGAGCATCATCAGGCGCCCGTCCTTGAGCTCGACGACACCGGGCTCCTGCAGGCCGGTACGGCTGGCCTCCGGCCCTTCCAGCACCGTGGCGCTCTGGCGCCAGCTCCGGCCGCCGTTGTCAGAGTAGGCGCAGAGGGCCGAACTCCGCACGGAGCGCTTCTCGCCCGGCTTGCCGTGGCGGGCGAGGGGCAGGACCATGCGGCCGCTCTTGAGGCGGACCGCCCGGTCGTTGTTGAGCACGTAATAGCCTTCGGCCGCCACGCAGGGGACCGCGTCGTTCCAGGTCCGCCCCTCGTCGGTGGAGAGGCGCATCATCGGAACGCAGTCTTCCAGGGAATTCTTCCTCAAGTAGAACATTGCGATCTCGCTCTCGCCCAGCCGCAGGAGCGACACCGACATCACGTTCTTCTTCCCCTCGTTCTCGAGCACCGGCTCGTAGCGGAGCGACCAGGTCTTCCCTCCGTCCCCCGAGTAGATGGCGGCCAGGTCCGCCCGCGCATCGTCCGCCGTTCCGCCCGTGAAGCGGGAGTAGACGAACATGATGATCCCGTTCTTGAGCGCGATGAAGTCGCCTTCCGAGTTCCTCGGGTTGTTCTGACCCGGCGGCAGGAGCGTGAGCTTCACCACCTCCCCGTCGGGAAGCAGGGCCGGGATCAGGAGCAGCAGGGCGAGGGTTCGCATCGCTATACCCTACCGCCTGCGGCGGGACGCGGCAAGCCTTCACCCATCCCCCCTGCCGTGCTAGAATCCGGCTTATGAGAAAGATCCGGCTCCTGTACGGCACGGGCGGCTTGGACCTGGAAATCGACGCGCCGAACGTGACCGTCGTCGAGCCCCGCTTCGTTCCCGGCCTTCCCGACGAAACGGCCGCCTTCCGCGACGCCGTCCGTTCGCCGATCGGCTGCCGCCCCCTGAGGGAACTCGTCGCCGCGGGCGACCGGGTGGCGGTCGTGATCCCCGACATCACCCGTCCGCTGCCCTCCGAGCGCCTGCTTCCCTGGCTCTTCGCCGAGCTTTCCCACGTGCCCGCGAAGAACTTCACGATCATCAACGGCACGGGCTCGCACCGGGCGAACACGCCGGCCGAACTTGAGAGGATGGTCGGCGCGGACGTGGCCCGCGCGTACAGGATCGTCAACCACGCGGCCCAGGATCCAAAGACGCTGGCCCTCGCCGGAAAGACGATCGACGGCCGGACCGTCCACATGACCCGCGAATATGTCGAGGCGGACAAGCGCATCGTGCTGGGGTTCATCGAACCCCACTTCATGGCCGGCTTCTCCGGGGGCTACAAGGGGGTCTTCCCCGCGATCGCCGACATCGAGGCGATCACCCACTACCACCGCGCGGCGGTGATCGCCGATCCGAAATCGACCTGGGGCGTCCTCGAGGGGAATCCCACCCAGGAGCAGATCCGCCGGAACGGCGCGCTCCTGCCGCTCCATTTCTGCGTGAACGTCACCCTGAACAACAAGCGCCAGATCACGGGCTACTATTGCGGCGACGCGCTGGAGGCCCATCGGAAGGGTTGCGGATTCGCCCGGGACACCGCGATGGTCGCCTGCGACAAGCCCTTCCCCGTGGTCGTGACCACCAACGGCGGCTATCCGCTCGACCAGAACCTCTACCAGACCGTCAAGGGCATGTCCGCCGCGGCCCAGATCATCGCCGACGACGGCTACATCCTCACCGCCGCCCGCTGCAACGACGGATTCCCCTCCCACGGGAACTTCAAGAAGCTGCTCTTCGAGCACGGCACGCCCAAGGCCATCCTGGACACCGTCCTCGCCCCGGGTTACTCCCTCTTCGACCAGTGGGAGGCGCAGATGCTCGCGATGATCCTCGTCCGTGCCCGCGCCGGGCTCTACAGCGAGATCCCGGCCGACGAGATCCGCCGCGCCCATGTCGAGCCGGTCCGGGACGTCAGCGCCCGCCTGGCCGAGGAGCTCAAGCGCGTCGGCAAGGATGCCCCCATCGCCGTCCTGCCCGAGGGACCGATGACGATTCCCTACCTGAAGCGGTAGACCGATGTGGGAAGGTGCCAACGTCGGGAGATGCTTCGGCACGCTGATGGCGCGGCTGGAGCCGGGCCTCCTCGTTCCCAAGGGACCCTGGAACCCCGATCTGCAGCGGGAGATCGAGCAGTCGGACGCGGGAAAGGACAACGCCTCCCTGGCGCTGAAGTCGGCCTTGCTGCTCTGGAACGACGACCTGGACGGCTGCCACAAGATCGCGCAGGAGTTGCCGGACGAGTTCGGCGCCTACCTCCACGGCGTCATGCACAGGCGCGAGCCCGACTACGGAAACTCGAAATACTGGTTCCGTCGCGTCGGAGACCATCCGCTCTTTCCCGAGCTCCAGGCGGCCGCCCTGGAATTGCTCGGCGACGCCCCCGGACTCGACGCCTACCGCAAGGCGCTCTCGTCCGGAAAGAAATGGGATCCCTTCCGCATGATCGACTGGTGCGAATCGGCGGGGGAGGAGCGGGAAGTCTCCTTCCTGCGCGCCCTGCAGGCCGTCGAGATTCAAGGCCTCAGCACCTACTGGCTCGATCGCATGAGACTTCCACGTCCTTGACTCGAGCGGCCCCGGCCGGTAGCTTTAGTCGATGCCAAAGACCACGAGACGCGCGACGGCCACGATCGCCCGGACCACGCCGTCGGCCGACGATCGCCCGATCGAGACCGGCCTGAAGCTGCCGTACGAATTCGCCACCTTCACCGAGATTCCCGCCGTGCCCTGCCCTTGCGGCAAGAGCCGGCGCGCGTTCCGCCGGGACGACAACCGCGTCTGCAGCGTCCACGTCGTCGAGATCAGCCAGGACGCCCGCGCCCACTATCACAAGGCGCAGACCGAGACCTACTACTTCCTCGAGGGCGAGGGGCAGATGGAGCTCGACGGCAAGATGTACAACGTCAAGCCGGGCATGGCGCTGATGATCCGCCCCGGCACCCGCCACCGCGCCGTCATGGGCAAGACCCCGATGAAGATCCTGAACATCGTCGTTCCGCCCTTCGACGCGGACGACGAGTGGTTCGACTGACCCGCCGCCCCCTCGACTTCCGCAGGCCCTCCGATCCCGTCTGATGCCCCGTCCGGAGATCCTCCGGGATCGGAGAGGCCCGGGAGGGGAACTAGATCCTGAGGCGCCCGGCCGTCAGCAGAAGGGTAATCGCTGCGGCGACCGGGAGCCAGCACAGGCTGAGGGAAGAGGCCGTCCCGCATCCGCAGGTGCCGCCGGAGCTGCCGCCCCCGCCGCCCGAGGGCGTCGCCGGAGCGGGCGCCGGCGGCGGTGGAGCGGGAGCGGGTCCCGGGGCCGGCGCGGGGCCGCCGCCCAGGTTCACCGCATTCGTGGTCCCGGTCAGATTGCGGTTCAACGTGATCCACAGCTTCTGCCCGGCCGTGTCCACCGACGCCGTGTAGTCGCTCCCCGACGCGAGCGCCGCTCCGCCCAGCGTCAGGCTCGCCGGCGGCTGGGCGGCGCTGTAGTTGTTGATCACGAACAGCGGCCTCACGAGCGTTCCGCTGGACACGCTCACGTTGAACACCGCGGCATTCGCGCTGGCGTTGAGAGCCCAGGCACCGTAGACGTGATTCCATCCCGCGGGCTGGTAGTTGACGTTCCCCGTCAGGTTGGCGTGGTCCGGTCCCGACGTCACGACGGTCCCGCTCGTCGCCGTCAGCATCACGTTCTGGACAGCCTCCATCGATCCGATCATCGCGTCGGTCAGGCCTTCGCCGTACTTGTTGAGGATGATGTACGTCGAGTACCCCTGATGGGGTGAGCCTATCTGCTTCACGTAGTCCAGTCGGTCGTACTGGGGGTTGCCCACGTAGCCGAAATTGGTGCCCCAGGCCAGCTTCTCGCCTTCATAGCCGTTGGCCCCTTCGTAGGCGTTCAGCTGATACGGGCAGTTCCAGTTCTCCATCATGCCCGTCCCGGTCTGGCCCCAGTGACTCTGGGCCCACCAGTATCCGCCCGCGTCCTGCACCGTCCAGGGCTGGGTCTGGACGACGCCGGCCTCCACGTTTCCAAGGGCCGCGTTCTTGTACAGCGACATGTAGGGGACCACGTTGAGCTGCGTGTAGTCCCAGGCGCTGCTGTTGGCGGCGTAGGTGGTCGTGCGGAACCGGTAGTGATCCCCCCAGCGGATGCCGGAGATCGCGCCGTCGTAGAAGTGGCCGTCGCCGTCCCAGTCGAACTGGAAATAGGGTCCCCGCGAATCCCAGTCGAACGAAGTCTGCCCCGTCGCGTCGAAGGAGACCGCCCAGAGGACGTCGTTCCTGCCGTTGCTGATGAACCAGTCGATCGTGAGGCCCACCGTGTGCCCGTCGCCGCTGTACGTGGAATGAAAGCGCCAGAGGCAGTGGTTCGAGCCCTCGAAGACGAACCCCGTCGTCGCGTTCGTGCTGTTCGCCTTGCTGCTGGAGGCGCTGCTGTGGTGGTTGACCGCGCATCCCAGGCCGGACACGCCTTCCTGCGCGGAGTCCCAGGCGATGCCGGTCTTGAGCGTGTTGTCGATGTAGTAGGTGTACTGCTGGACGTAGCCGCCGACGTAGCCCGCGTGGTCGCCGTCGGCCCGCACCAGCGCCACCGACCGCGCCTTGCCGTTCGCATCGGTCCAGGTCACGACGTCGCAGCTCTTGGTGCCGACCGTGACGTTCTTCTGGATGGTCAGTCCCGCGGCCGCCTGTGCGCGACCCTCGGAGCGCCCGGCGAAGCCCAGTATCGCCAGGCAGAGGAATAGCGAAAGCCGGATTGTCTTGCCCATCTTGCCCGCTCCCAAGTACGAGGCCAGGCTCGCCCGCCAGGCTGCATTCAGCTCACCTCGTACCGGAAGCCGGGAAAAAGGATTTCAGGAAATGTGATGCTCGTGGGGCCGAATTGTTGACCTGGGTCAACATTTGACTTGGGAGGCTTGGTCAACTTCTCTCTGGGCATTCGGCGGCGATCTTGCGGTACTCCTCGATCGCCCGGTCGAAGGTCTTCTTCGCCTCGTCGCGCTCCTGCGGCGCGATCCCCTGGCCGCGCAGGCGCCAGAGCTGCTCGATGCAGCCGATGGACCAGAGCGCGCTCTTCCGCGAGGCCCGGATGGGCTTCCCGCCGACGATCACGTTGACGGGGTTGCTGTGCAGCTGGGGGAAATGCCGGATCGCCACCCAGGAGGACCGTTCCACCGGAATCTCGAACGAGAGATCGTAGGCACGGTCGTCCGCCGCGACCTCCTTCGACGCCACCGGCCGGCCGTTCACCACGACCTCGACGAGCCGGGTCGGGGTCTTCTGGACCTCTCCCGCGTGCAGATTCACGGTGTCACCGATGAGACGGCGCCCGCCTTGGGGAACCACTCCACCGTAGGGCGTCTCGAGCGGCGTCTGGGCTCCGAAGGCCACACGGGCGCTCACCTTGACGACGCCCGCCTTCTCGATCGCCAGCTCGTCGCCCGAACGCTTCCCTTCCACCGTGAAGTCCAGCGCGTGGGCGTAGCCGTCGGAGACGTAGGAGCGGCCCTTCGCCAGCCCGTCGCACCAGTCGGCGAAGTTGACTTGGTCGACGCGGCCCAGCCGGACGTAGACGCGGCCCTGTCCCACCCGCGTGCCGCTCATGCACGGAAAGTCCGTCTCGCCGCTTACCTTGAGCGGGAACCCGCAGTTCATGATGTGGTACCAGGCATTCCACTCCGGGAGCCGCGCGGTATCCATCGCGCTGATGAAGTCGCACAGGCCCTGCGGCACCGTGACGAAGATCTCCATCGCTCCGACGCTGTTCATCTCGGGGATCGCCAGACTGGGGAGCTGGTCGGCCGCGCGATCGACGCTCTTGAGCAGCTCCGGCTCCGTAATCGTGCCGTCGCCGTCGGCATCCGCCCGCGAGAAGTCCTCCGGCAGCAGCCCTCGCGACGCCTCTTCGGCGCTCAACTTCCCGTCCTTGTCGCGATCCAGCTCGGCCATGAGCCGGCGGGCGGCGTTCGCGGGATTCACCTGGAGGCCGCTGGCGGAGTGGGCATAGCCGGTCACCCCGCCCTGCTGCTTCGCCCACTTCATCACCGGCGTGGTCCAGGTGGGCCACTTCTTCGCCCCCTCCGAGCCGGGGTAGGTCTGGTCCTTGAGGTTCAGCAGGCACACGTGCCCCAGGGCCTGCGAGCCGAAGCCGCTCACCTCGACGTCGTACTTGATCAGCGTCAGGGGCTCGCTGAGCTTGTCGACCGTGGGCAGGAAGAACTGCCGCTGATAGTCATAGCAGGGCCCCCAGGTCAGCAGGCAGCCGACGTTCAGACCCTCCCCTTTCACCTGGCGGAACATGTCGGCGGCGAGCACGCCTTCCGACGGCTTCGAGTAATGGGCGCAGCCCGCGGCATGGATGTGATGGTCCCCGGAGTAGTAGCCCGCTTCCCGGAGATGGACCCAGCGGCGCAGGTCGAGCTCCAGCGAGGCTTCCCCTGTCTTGGGGACCGTAAACTCCTTCTCAAGCGCGACATACTCCGGCCCGCGGCTGTAGGTCACCTTGAATTTCCCGGGCGGCAGGAGCACGATCTCCCCATCGTGCCGATAGACCTGCTTCTGAAAGAAAAGGTCGGGCGCCAGCCGCTTGGGCTGGGGCGGGTGGATGTGGCCCGCCGAGTCGACAAAGATCAGGCGCGCCGTCGTCGGCTTGCCGTCGACGTCCCGGAGGGCCAGGCGCAGCGGCACCGCGGGGAGGATGTCGAAGTCCAGGCTCACGGGAGCGCCCGCGAATTCGATCTCGGCCGGCCGCCGGCCCGCCTCGCTGCTGTAGATCAGAAGGACGAGGTACTCCACCCTGAGTCCGCTGAGCGCCGGCGTGAGGGGCGGCGACTGGAAGAGCTCCACCTGGAGGAAGCGGGGCTCCCCTTTCAGGTTCTCATTCGCCCTCAGGGACTTCTGGTCCTGCCGTTGCATGCTGAGCTCGGCGACGCCCGCGTAGACGGGACCGGACTGCGGGCTCGCCACCCTCAGCGGGTTCTTCGAGCCGGTCTCGTTGACGACCCGGATGAGATGCGGCGTGAACCCGGCCTGCTGAAGCGCGGCCGGCGCGCGGCCGCGCGTCGCGACGGTCTTCTCCCCGAGGACGACTTCGACGAGCACTTCGGACTCCAGCGCCTGCTGGAGGCGCCGCGCGTCGCGGCCCGCCTCGCGGAGC
>JACQFK010000437.1 GCA_016200125.1 Planctomycetota bacterium | reverse complement strand
CTCGAAGAGGCGCTGCTCGACGGTGTCGCCCAGCGGCACCGGGTCGTCGACCTTGCGGAAGAACATCGGATCGAAGGCGTGGACGGCGGCGACCATCTTGTCGACGACGATGCGCGTCTCCTGCGGCGTGTCGAACTGGTCGCAGAGCTTCTTGTAGCGGTGCAGCGTGATCCCCGAGACCGTGTGGTAGAGGTGGGCGTGGGTGGCGACGGGGAGGACGTAGCGGGCGGCCTCGAGCACGCGCTTGTGGATCGAGCCCTCCCACTTTTCCTTCTGGCGCCGCCGCGCGGGATAGAGCTTGAAGTACTCCTCCTCGATGGAGGGCCCGAGCAGATCGATCAGCTTGAAGTAGCCCTTCATCATCCGGTCGACGGTGTCGGTGTAGACCTCGAGCGCCTTCCCCTCCAGCGGCGGCGTGACGAAGTTCTGCCGCTTCACCTCGACGTAGCGCTGGCTCACCTGCTCGGAGTTGTAGAAGGGGTGCGCGTGGAGGAAGCTCCAGATGAACTGCCGCGAGACCCGGCGCAGCGTGAAGACGAAGGTCGGGTGCTGGATCGTCGTGTGGTGGCCCGCGTCGTAGATGCCGTCGTAGATGCGGTCGCGCATCTCGCGGGACTTGTCGTCCTTGTCGACGTCGCCGGGCTTGATCACCTTCGACGAGTAGCAGGTGCGGGCCGCGGCGATGACGGTGTTGTAGGGGTTCTGGAGGGCGCTGACGAGCTCGACCTCGGGCTCCGGATCGAAGGGCATCGAGCCGGAGTATAGCAACTCCGCGTTCGGCGGGCCGCTATAATTGAAAGGCCATGACCGGCGCCCGACGTGTCCGTCTCGTCATTCTCTTCGCCGTCTGCCTTCCGGTTCTCGCGGTCGTCGTCTACGTCCAGCTCCACCGCCCCTCGCCGAAGCAGCCCGTCGGGAGCGGAGCCGCGGGCCCCGCGGTCCCGCGGGAGCCCTGGGCGAAGCCCTGGACGACGCGGCCCGTCCTGCTGGTCGGCCTGGGGGACAGCGTCACCGCGGGCTTCGGAGCGCCGCCGCCGCAGTCGTACTTCAACCGGCTCGTCTCGAATCCCGACGACGAGTTCCCGGAGATGAAGGGGATCTGCCTCAGCGCCGTCTTTCCGAACCTGAAGGCCCTGAACCTGGCCGTCTCGGGAACGATCTCCCAGGAGCACGTCGCCGAGCAGCTGCCCAAGCTGGAGAAGGCGGATCCGGGGACGCTGGGAATCGTCGTGATGACCAGCGGCGGGAACGATCTCATCCACAGCTACGGGCGGAATCCTCCGACGGACGGCGCGATGTTCGGGGCGCGGCTGGAGCAGGCGCGACCCTGGATCGAGTCTTACGAGACGCGGCTCGGCGAATGCTTCAAGCGGATCCTGGGCTGCTTCCCCGGCGGCTGTCACCTCTTCGTCGCCGACATTTACGATCCGACCGACGGCGTCGGCGACATCGAGCACGCGGGCCTTCCGGCCTGGCCCGACGGCGAGGCGATCCTGGACGAGGTCAACGCGGCGATCCGCCGGGCCGCCTCGCGCTTCCCCCAAGTGCACGTCGTTCCGGTGCACGACGCCTTCCTGGGCCACGGGATTCGTTGTTCCCAGCGCTGGGCGCGGCACTACCGCGCGGAGGATCCGCACTACTGGTACTACGACAACCTCGAGGACCCCAATTCGCGCGGCTACGACGCGATCCGCCGCCTCTTCCTCCTGGAGGTCGCGAAGGTCCTCTCCGGCAGCCGCTAGCCCGCCGGAAAATTTCCCTTTGTGTTCTTTGTGCTTTGTGGTGATATTCCGCCATGCTGCTGATCGAACTGTCGATGTCGCCGATGGACAAGGGGCCCTCGGTGTCGAAGTGGGTCGCCCGCTCGCTCGAGATCATCGACAAGAGCGGCCTGGACTACCGGCTCGGGCCGATGGGCACCTGCATCGAGGGCGGCTGGGACGAGGTCATGGCCGTCGTCCGGAAATGCTGGAACGGAATGGCCCGTGACTGTGTCAGAATCACGTTTTCCATCAAGGGCGACTGGCGTCGCGGCGCCGGGGGGCGTCTCGAGTCCAAGGTCGCCGCGGTCGAGAAGAAACTGAAGAGGAAGCTCCGCACATGAGCGACACCTGCGCCTGCGCGAAACGGTCGGTCGTGCTCTCGGTCAGCCTCTCGCGGGACGAGTTGCCCTGCGGCTCCTGCGGCGGCAAGATCCCGGTCGACGGCCTCAAGGGGCCCCGCGAGGCCATCCACCTGCTCCGCCGCTGGGTCGACCAGGCCTACGCGATCGAGATGCTCTGGTTCGCCAGCGGCGAGTACGAGGACTGGGCCAAGGGCGAGCTCGACGGCGGCAAGAGCAAGGTCAACCAGCTGGGCCGCCAGGTCGCGCAGAAGCTGACGCCCAGCGTCCCCACCTGGCTCTACTCGGCCCCCCACGCCGGCGCGCGGCAGGCCGTCGACAAGTACCTGCACCACTGCCCCGGCTGCAACGATCCCACCGAGCCGACGGGCCTGATCACGAAATACGGCCTCGGCTGCACGAAGTGCCGCGTGGCGGGCAGCGCCGAGTAGCGGTCAGCGGACGCCGAGGTCCTCGAAGCGCTTGGCGACGCCCTCGATCCCCTGCTTCTCCCACCAGCCGATCCACCTCTTCAGGTAGGCGAGGTCGAGCGACTTCTGGCGCTTCACGATGGCGTGCACGTCCATGATGTCGCGGTCGCGCCAGGAGACCAGCTTGTAGATCAGGAGGTCCTCGGGCGAGGCCACCCAGAGTTTGCGGTCGAAAAGCTCGACCTGCTTGCGGCGGGCGAGCGCGCTCTTGTCGAAGGGGCTGTCGCCGAGCGTGAGGTCCAGATGCAAGGGGCTCTTCGCCTCGCCGAAGGGCAGGCGCGCCCAGCCGCTCACCTGGATCTGCTGGATCGCCAGGTCCTCGTCGACCGAGAAGCCGTGCTTCGCGGCGACCCGGAGGAAGCGGTAGGCGTGGCGCTCGGGGACGAAGAGGACGAAGTCGACATCTTCCGTGTAGCGGGGCTCGCCCCAGAGGCCGGCCGCGAGCCCGCCGTAGAGGAGGTACTCGAACTGGCCGGCGTCGACTGTGTCCAGGGAGGCGATGAGTACAGCCCGGGGGCTAGACATGCTTCCGGCGGGTGCGATGGCCGGAGGAGACGGGATGGTCCTCCCGAAACTGCGCGGGGCCCGGCGGATTCGAGAGGAGGCCCTCGAGGATCCTCGAGGCGCGGTTCACGGTGAGGCGCCGCGTCTCCGTGCTGCGGGCCTTCTCGTTCGCCTCGCCGAGCTTCTTGAGCCGTTCCTTCCAGCGTCCGACCATCGCTATCAGTATATCGCCTTTCCCGGCGCGAAAAAATGAGAATTACCGGCGCTTCGGCGTGTCGGGGTTGAAGCCCGGATGTAGCCTCGGGAGCTTCTTCTCGATCCGGAGATTTCCGGCGGGCGGTTATTGTATCGAAGCGCCGGGCCACTAAAATGGGTATTCTGGTGGACTTCAGGGTCGGGGGGTGTGGGATGCTTCGCACGATCATCGTTCTCTCGGCGCTCGGGCTCGCGTCGGCGCCCGACGCCCAGGACGCCAAGCCGGGCGAGCGCGCGGCCTGGACGACCTCGCGCCTCACCGGATCGCCCGAGCCTCCGCCCCCGCTCCGCGCCGAACGCGCCTTCCCCCGCCTGACCTTCAAGGCCCCCGTCGCGCTGGTCCCCTTCCCCGGCGGCAGGCGCTACATCCTCGTCGAGGAGAAGGGGATGCTCTACTCCTTCCCCAACGATCCGGACTGCGCGAAGGCCGACGTCTTCTGCGACCTGCAGAAGGAGATCCGCGGGCTGGACAAGATCGAGCGCTGCCGCGGCGTCGGCCAGAGCTTCTCGATCGTCTTCGATCCCGGCTTCGAGAAGAACCGCCTCTGCTACGTGATGTACGTCCTCGCCTCGAAGGACCGCAAGAAGCCCCTCGAGCAGGGATCGCGCGTCTCGCGCTTCCGCGTCAGCGAGACCGACCCGCCGCGCCTCGATCCCGCGAGCGAGGAGGTGATCATCACCTGGCTCGCCGGCGGCCACAACGGCTGCGACCTCCACTTCGGCAACGACGGCTTTCTCTACATCTCCGCCGGCGACGGCGAGGACCCCGCGCCTCCCGACAAGCTCCGCACCGGGCAGGACGTGAGCGACCTGCTCTCGTCCATCCTGCGCATCGACGTCCACCGCGCCGCCGACGGGCGCCCCTACGCGATCCCCGCCGACAATCCCTTCGTCGGCGTCGCGAAGGCGCGGCCGGAGGTCTGGTGCTACGGCCTGCGCAATCCCTGGCGGATGAGCTTCGACCGCAAGACGGGCCAGCTCTGGATCGGCGACGTCGGCTGGGAGCGCTGGGAGATGATCATCGCGGCCCAGAAGGGCGGCAACTACGGCTGGAGCGTGATGGAAGGGCTGCAGCCCTGCCGGCCCGACGGCGAGCGCGGTCCGACCCCGATCCTCCCGCCCGCCCACGTGCTGCCCCACGCGGTGTCCGCGTCGGTGACCGGCGGCTACGTCTACCACGGCACGAAGCTCAAGGGCTTCGAGGGCTGGTACCTCTACGGCGACTGGGAGACGCGGCGCGTCTTCGCCAATCCGGTGAAGGGCGCGACGCTCGGCGACCGGGTCGAAGCCGCCCGCACCGCCGCGCGCATCGTCGCCTTCGCCGAGGAGCCCGACGGCGAGCTGCTGGTCGTCGACTACGAGGCCGGCGGGCTTCACCGCATCGTGCCGAACGAGGCCGGGACCCGGAACGCCGATTTCCCCCGCGCGCTGAGCACGACGGGACTCTTCAGCGCGACCGCGTCGCAGGCCCCCTCGCCGGGCGTCCTCCCCTACGCGATCAACGCCCCCGCCTGGATGGACGGCGCCGCCGGCGAGCGCTGGCTGGGGATTCCGGGCCGCGAGACGATCCAGCTGGTCGACAAGAACAAGGACTGGCCGAAGGAAAGCGTCTGGCCCAAGGACAGCGTGCTCGCCAAGACGCTCTCGCTCGACCGGCGCAAGCTCGAGACCCAGGTCCTCCACTTCGACGGCCAGTCCTGGAACGGCTACTCCTACGTGTGGAACGAGGCGCAGACCGACGCGGCGCTCGTCCCCGCCGAGGGGACCGAGATCGCCCTGGGCGGCGGCCGGAAGTGGAAGGTGCTGGGGCGAGCGGCCTGCCTCATCTGCCACAACCCCTGGCCTGGATACTCGCTGACGATCAACGGGGCGCAGCTGGAAAAGTCCCGCCTGCGCGACTTCCAGGACTGGGCGATCCTCCCGTCGAAGATGACGGCGCCCCGCCCCCTCGTGAATCCTAACGACGAGAGCGCTTCGCTCGAGGACCGGGCCCGCTCCTACCTCGCGACCAACTGCGCCCACTGCCACCGCTTCGGCGGCGGCGGCGCCGCGAAGATCATCCTGCCCTTCGAGACGCCGATGTCGGAGACGAACCTCGTCGGCGTCCCCCCCGCGCTGGGCGGCTTCGACCTGGCGGATCCCCAGATCATCCGCGCCGGCGACCCCTCGCGCTCCGCGCTGCTCTTCCGGGTCGCGAAGCTCGGCCAGGGGCGCATGCCCCACATCGGCTCGGACGTCGTGGACGAGGCGGGCGTCCGCCTGCTCCGGCGCTGGATCGCCGCGATGCCGGCGTCCGGGGGCCGGCAGCCGGCCGCGGAGACCGAGGTCGACCGCCTGCTCGGCTCGACCACGGGCGCGCTCGATCTCCTGGCCACCCTCGACAAGCTCCCCGAGGCGAAGCGCGCGGAGGCGATCCGAAAGGCGCTGGGGCTTCCGCCGGGTCTGGTCCGCGATCTCTTCGAGAACTTCGAGCCGCCCTCCCAGCGCCGCGAGCGTCTCGGCCTCTCCATCAAGCCCGAGAAGATCCTGGGGCTGAAGGGCGACGTCGAGCGCGGCCGCGCGATCTTCGCGGCCCCCACCCTGCAGTGCGCGAAGTGCCACCGCGTCCAGGCCGGACCGGAGACCGCGGGGCCGGAGCTGTCGAAGATCGGCGCGAAATACAATCGCGCCCAGCTGCTGGAGTCGATCCTCGAGCCCTCCAAGCTCATCGATCCGAAGTTCGCCGCCATGATCGTCCAGACGAAGTCCGGCGACGTGATCAACGGCATCGTGCTGTCGAAGACGGACGCGGAGCTCGTCCTCCGGGACGCGGAGAAGGAAACGCGGCTCAAGATGAGCGCCGTCGAGCGGATGGTCCCGCAGCAGAAGTCGCTGATGCCGGAGGCCCTGCTCCAGCACCTCACGGCGCAGGAGGCGGCCGACCTCATCGACTACCTGGGGTCCCTCAAGTGACGCTCACTTGTGGGAGGCCGCCGCCTTGGCGGCGTTCGCGGCGACCATCGCGCGCAGCTCCTTCGGCTCGAGCGCCTTCGCGTAGGGCGCGTGGTAGAGCACCCAGCGCGCCACCTCCGACAGCCCCTGGACGGTCATCTTGAGCGTGACCTTCCCGTTCGAGTGCTGCTCGATCCGCTGCGTCGGATGCCACTCGCGCTCCAGCACCGTCCGCGACGCCTCCTTGGCGAACTCGATCGCCACCCGCTCCTGCTCGCCCTCCGAATAGATGCCGAAGCTGCGCCCGAGGTAGTCCTCCGGGTCGAAGTCCTTCGGCCGCTCGAACTTCGCCCCGAGCGGCTTGATGGTCTTGATCCGGTCGACGCGCAGGGTGCGCACCGCCTGGCGGTGGTCGCTCCAGCCGATCGTGTAGAGCTCGCCGCCGTAGTAGGCGATGCAGTAGGGCGAGAAGGCGTAGGTCTTCGACTGGTCGTCCCCCGCGCGGTAGACGACCTCGACCTTCTTGTGCTCGAGGCAGGCCCGCGAGAGGGCGCTCACCGTCGCCGCATGGCGGCGGTAGTCCTTCGACGGCGTCATCTTCGCCACGTGGGTGAAGACCAGGTCGCCGAAGTACTCGCGCTCCTCCTCGGTGAAGGTCGCCTCGATCTTGGCGAGCAGCGACTCCAGGCCGTCGCGCAGCGGCGTGCCGCGGAAGGGCTGGAGCAGGTTCATGCAGAAGTAGAGCGAGAGGAGCTCGCTCTCCGTGTAGGGCTTGTCGGGCGCCTTGCGCATCCCCGGCGGGAAGCGCCATTTCTTCGAGAAGCCCCCGCCGCCGCCCTCCTTGACGAAGCGGTAGCCGGCGTCCTCGACCATCTCCAGGTCGCGGTAGAGCGTCCGCCGCGTCACGGTCATCTCGCGGCAGAGCTCGTTGATGGTGAGCCCGTAGCGCGAGTGCTCGAAGAGCTTGATGAGCTTGAGGATCCGCAGCAGCTGGCGGCCCCGTTCCTTGCGTCGCATGGGCTTCTCCCTCTCTATGACCTATTCCTGCACGGAGTATAACATCCGGCGAACAATCCGGGGCGGGAATTCGGGCTTCGGTCAGCGGAGGCGGAGGACGCTCGTCCGCTCGATCTTCAGCCGGACGAGGCTGGGCTCGATCTCCCTGAAGAAGCGCCGCGCGTCGGGGCCGTAGCCGGCGGTGCGGCGCAGGCCCTCGTGGCGGCGGGCCCACCAGTCGTTGAAGAGCTTCATCGCGCACTCGCGGACGTACTTCCCGATCATCGACGCCAGCGCGACCAGCTCGTGGCGCTCCTCCGCGTCCATGAGGAACTCGATCGTCGCGCCGGGGATCTCGTAGGCCGAGCGCTTCCGGCTTTCCTCGAGCACCATCACCGTCGGCGAGATGAGCTGCTGGATCCCCCGCAGGTAGAAGGCCCGGCCGCCCTGCTTCCCCACCATGAAGCGGATCGGGCCCCGGCGGCTCTCGCGGATCCGGTTGATCAGCCCCGCCGCGATCTCGAAAAGGAACTCGCTCTTGTTGCGCTCGCGCGTGGCCCGATTGAACTCGGCGGGCTCGACGATCCGCGCCCAGGAGCCCGCGAGCTCCGGGAGCGGCGCCGCGAGCGGCAGCCCCAGCGGCTCGGCGTACCAGGGGGACTCGGGCAGCGTCGCGGAGAGCTTCCGGAGGAGATCGGCGAAGGTCGGCGCCCGGAGGAAGCCGAGCACCGCGGGCTCCAGGGTCCCGACGCCCTTCGACTGCGAGAAGACCTTTTTCGAGTCGCCGATCGCGACGCCCGCGGGCAGCGGGGAGTCGGAGGCGGCCGCGGCCACCACGAGCGGACCGAGCGAGGG
>JACQFK010000436.1 GCA_016200125.1 Planctomycetota bacterium | reverse complement strand
CCCGGCAGGCCCGACAGCTTCTTCTTCAGGGCGGCGAGGGCCTTCTCGAGCGCGTACCAGTCTCCCTTCGTTTCCAGGTCCTGGAGCGGCTTCAGCTGCTCGCGGGCCGACTCCTCGATGCGTTTCAGCAGTTCGGGCGGAGCGCTCTTCGCGGCCGCTCCGAGGTCTCCCTGCGCGAAGGACTTCTCCGCAGCGATCCAGGCCCGCCCGGAAGGACCGGACAGTTCCGTTTCCCAGGCCTTCGCGCGTTCCTCGAAGGCCGCGAGCCCCGCCATCTTCGGCCGCGCTTTCGCCAGACCGTCCTTCAGGGAGAGCCAGCGGCCCTCCTTCTCGAAGGCCTCCAGCGTCGCCAGCGCCTTCTGCGCCGCCTCCTCCGCCCGGGCTCTCAGCGCCTTGGCCGGGGCCGTGTCGAGCGCTCCCAGCGCCGTGAGCGCGGGCCCGGCCGCGCCGTCCGCCAGCTGGCGGTCGGCTTCGACCATGATGCGCCCCGGGTCCGACCCCAGCGAGGCGTCCAGCGCCTGCACTCGGTCGTCGACGATCCCGATCCCCCGGTAGCGCTCCTTCTGAAGGTCGATGTCCTTGCGAAGCCGTTGCCATTCTCCCGCTTTCTCCATCGCGTCCCAGCTGGCCACGGTCCACCGGGCCGCGCCGAGTATGCGCTCCTCGACGGCCTTCGCCGCGGGCGCCTGCTCCGAAGAGAGGGCGGGTTGCAGCGCCGCGAGGGCCTTGCCGTGGTGGCCCTCTCCGGAAAGCTTGTCCGCGGCGAGGACCGCGCTGCCCGCTTTCCCTTTCAACGTCGCGTCCCACGAGGCGGCTCCTTCGTCGAAGACCGGGATGCCCGCGTGCGATTTGCGCAGCTCCTGCAGCCGCTGCTGCAGGTCGACAAAGCGGCCGGCCTTGCCCAGGACCTCCAGCGCCTCGAGCACCTTGCGCGCATGCGCCTCGAGATACGCCGACATCGGGGCCGCGTCGGGTCCGGCCGATTTCAGGGTTCGCGCCGCGTCGCCGTAGGATTTCGCGCAGATCGACTTGTAGGCGGCGAGCGGCGACCCCTGAAGCACCTTCGGGTTGACGCCCGGGATGCTGACCTGGACTCCCTGGATCTGCAGCTTCGGGAAGCCCAGGCCCAGCACGAGCGCCATCGTGGCCGTGGGATGGTAGCGCGACGCCATGTAGTAGCCTTCGTCGGCGTAGTCCCGGCCCGGAAGCAGCACGAAGGACCCGTCGTGGCAGCGCATCATGTTGAACCAGGCCTTGTGGTAGTCCAGGACCGACCGCAGGGCGCTCTCGTCTTCCGACGCGGCGGCGCCCATCAGGCCCCAGAGAATCCCCAAGTTGGAGTCCGCATGTCCGTCGGGCAGGCTCTTGTAGGCCCGCTTCAGGTAGCCCCGGTTCAGGTCCAGGACCTCGGCGGAGGCCGGGAATTCCGGGCTCAGCTTGTGGGCGACGAGCGAGGCGCCGGCGCGGCCGACGTAGTTGTCGCCGTCCTTCGACTTCTTCCAGGCCACCGGATCGATGAGACCGTTGTTGAGCGTGAACTCTCCGCCGTACGCCACGTAACCGGCCGCGTTGGTGCCGCGATGGATGAACTCCAGGGCGTTCTTGAGTCCCCTGGGATCCGCCTTCACGCCGCAGCGTTCGCCGAGCTGCCAGGCGATGACGGCGAAGATCGTCGTGTACTGCATGGGGCCGTAGCCGTTCTTGCCGACGCCCGAGACGTAGGGCGCGTGGCCGAAGCCCCCCTGGTAGAGCTGCTGGGCGGCGTCGATCGCCGCGTAGTCGCCCTTCACCTCGCCGGGTCCCCAGGCCAGGATCCGGCCGTCGTACTGGTCCTGCCTCAGCAGGGTCGAGAGCGCCTTGATCGTCGGGAGCACCGTCGCATCGCCGCTGAGGAGATGGTATTCGGAAAGGGTCATCAGCTGAAAGGAGACGCCCCAGGTCCAGGTTCCGGGCCCTGGAATCGAGTTCCACCCCAGGGCCATCTTCCGTCCCAGGGCCTGCTGCGCGGGGAGGTCGCTGCTCAGGAGGGCCAGGGTGACGGCGGACTTCGCGTGGGCCTGCCACACCGCCTGCGCGTCCGTCGAGTCGGCGAGGTACTTCAGCGCCTTGGCCCGGAGCAACTCCGATTTCCGGCACTGGAGCGGGAACGCGGCGCTGAAGGACCCGAGCGCTTCCAGGTCGATCTTCACCTCGAGCGTCTCCCTCCCGCGCGATACGTTGAGGACGAGCTTCCCGTCCTTGCCTTCCGCTTTCTCAATCCCCAGACCCAGATCCATGAGGGGGCCTTCGTATCCGTGGGGACTTCCGCCGAAGCTGTGGGAGGAGAAGGGCCTGCCGAAGACCCCGGTGATCACGTCGTCCAGTCTCAGGCGGCCGTCGGCGGGCGACCCTTTGAAGAGGTGCTTCACGATGAAGGTCGTCTCGGTCAGGATGGCCCGCGCGCCGGTGGGTCCCAGGTTCACCAGGAAGCCGGGAACCTCCTTGTCCGGAAGGTTGTTCACCGTGGGCTTGGTCCATCGACCTTGATTCGTTTTGTCCTTGATGGCCTCCACGGAACAGGTCGGAAGGAGAACCGCCGCCAGCATCCCCAGGGTCGCAAGATCCCGCGCCTTGATCATGGCTTCGCTCCTCTGTTGAATCTCAATCCACAGAGTCAACGCTGCCTGGGGATCCGGCCGGCTGGCAAAGTCTTGACGGATTGCGACATAGGGGCGCCGGCCTCGCTCTTGGATGCTGGAGAAGCGGATCCCGGAGCGTGATATCGTTGGCGATTTACGACAGACGGCTTCCGATGAGGTACTCTAAAGTACAGGATGGTCATGCGTCGCGTCGGAATTGCGATCGATCTGGACTGGCCGATTCCCCACCACCAGGGCGTGGTGAGCGGCGCGCTCAAGTACGCCCGCGAGAAGGGCTGGTCCTGCGAGATCGACCCTTTCATCGGCTTTCCGGGCGCCGCTTCGGGGAGCTTCGACGGCGTGATGGGCCGCGTCACCCGCGAACTGGCCTCCTGGGCGGCGCGCACGCGGACGCCCGCCGTCAATGTCTGGACCAACTCGCCCAACCGGAAACTGCCCCTCGTCGCCGTCGACTACGCGGCTGCGGGAGGTCTGGCGGCGGCGCACCTCGGCGACCGCGGGCTTCGAAGTTTCGGCTTCATCGGCCGCGAGAACGACGCGGCGGCCCGGCTGCTGCTCGACGGTTTTCGCCGCACGCTGTCCGCCCGCGGGTTTCCGGTCGACGTCCTGCTGGTGCCCGGGGAGCCGCAGGATGTCGAAAGCTGGATCCGCCTCCAGCGCCCCCTGCGGCGCTGGGTGGCGTCGTGGAGACCGCCCATCGGCGTGCTGGCGTCGGTGGACATCCTGGCGCGCCACCTCTGCAATGCCTGCCAGCACGCGAAGGTCCGGATCCCGGACGACGTCGCCATCGTCGGTTCGGGGAACACCGCGCTCCTCTGCGAGCTGCTGGAGCCGGCGATCTCCAGCCTGGAGCATGGCTACGAGCGGGTGGGGCGCCGGGCGGCCGAACTCCTGGAAGCGATGATGGCCGGGCAAAAGGCCCCCTCGAAGCCTCTTCTCCTGCCGCCGTCGGGCGTCGTCTCCCGGCGATCCAGCGACATGTTCGCGGTGGATGATCCCAGCGTCGCGGCGGCTTTGCGGGCCATCTGGGCGGGAAGCAGCCGTCCTCTGAAAGTGTCGTCGATCCTGCAGGGGATCCCCAGCAGCCGGAGGACTCTGGAGCGCCGCTTCCGGGAGACCCTGGGTCGGACGATTCACGACGAGATCCGACGGGCCCATGTGGAGCAGGCGAAGCGACTTCTGGTGGAAACCCGGGAGTCTTTGAAAGTCGTGGCGGCCCGCGCCGGGTTCAGCGACCCCCAGCAGTTCAGCCGCGTCTTCCGGTCTTCGGAGGGCCTCACTCCCCAGCGGTATCGCCGCCGCCATGCCGGTCGTTGACCGGCGCGAAGGGCCGCGCTTCGAGTCCGGCAGCCTCCGCTCGCCCAGTCTTGGGGACCGCAGGGGGGCGGGAGCGGTCAGTCCAGGATCTCGGCCTTCTTGATGTAGTCCAGCTTCGGAAAGTCGGCCTGCAGGTAGGGATTTCCCTGGCGCTCCATGCGCTTCTGGGAGGGGCCGTCCCCGTTCGGCGCCCCTTCGCCATAGCCCGAGTAGAACTTGTCGACGACGTCCATCCCCTCGGTCACCTTGCCGAAAGGCGCGAAGCCCGAGCGGTCCAGCTTCCGATTGTTGGCGTAGTTGATGAACACCTGAGTCGTGCGGGTGTGGAGGCCGGAAGTGGCGTAGGAGACCATTCCCCGGGTGTTGCTCTCCGTGACCGGATCGTCCGTGATCGACGCTTCCTTCCAGAGGGCCGACTCGGCGGGATCGGCGGGGATTCCGAACTG
>JACQFK010000435.1 GCA_016200125.1 Planctomycetota bacterium | reverse complement strand
GGCGATCTCCTGCTGGAGCTCGGCCGGCCCGCGGACGCCCTGGTCGAGTACGAGAAATCCCTGGAGGCCTTCCCCAATCGCTTTCACGGACACTTCGGCGCGGGCCGCTCGGCCGAAAAGGCCGGCAAGGCGGACGTGGCGCGGAAGCATTACGAACATCTGCTGGAGATGTCGAGCGCAGGGGAAGGCTGGCGGGAGGAGCGGGCTGCGGCAAAGGAGTTTCTCTCGCGCCGACCCTGACCTCCCGAGCTCCTCCGCGCGGGCCCGGCGGCGGGGTCTTGGGGAGGAGCCCCCTTCAATAGTCGCCCCTGATCCGCTTAGGTTCTTCGCCACCTTCTTGGAATTGTGGCGAACGAGAGAATCAAGAATCACGGACCGCGCTTCGCAAGGGGAACCCTCTCTCGCGACGGTAGACGGGAACGTCGGCAACGAGGCTGCTGGAGAACAACCCAAATGCAGTGATCGGCACCTCCGACAACGAGAACCGCGAATGTGTTCTCGTAAACTCCTCGATGACTCTGGATGGAAATCCACGGTCGCATCGAGCAAGCGTCAGGTGGGGGGTATACGGGCGGGATTCCGGGCGGAATCCCTCGCCCGCCAGTGCGGCAGCCACGGCCGCGTGGAGCTTCAGTAGTCCAAAAGATGCATGAACTCCCGCCCAGAGAGTCGTCGATCCGCCTGCTGAAGGAAACTGGCCGACTCCCGCAAATGACTGCTTGAAGGCTGGAGCGTCTACCGTCGCAAGCGCGACAGAGATCCGCCTAACGTCGGATTCCCCCAGAAAGTGCAAGGTGACGTGCATCTGACTGGGTTCGGACAACCGCATGCCGGGTGTTGCAGGCGGTTGAAGCCGAAGCAGGTGCGCCGTCGCCTCGGCGGGAAGATCGATCGCAACGAACAGCTTCGGCATGGATTCTCAGACTCTAACAATAGTCGATGGTTTTAGAAACCCCTGGTCCCCTCCTTCGCGCCTGTTGGGTTGCGCTTCGGAGGGCGAGCGCAAGGACCGTGAGGGCAAGCCCTCCCCCGGCATTGCCGCCGCTCGAGCTGGAAGCGCGGTAGCGTCCGATCTCCAGGACTGCCTGCCCCCCCTCCTACTTCTGGCAGCAGGCCTGGGGCGTTCCGGCCGCGTGCTTCTTGCAGCAGTCCGGCATCTTGGCCTTCAGCTCGTCCGCCTTTTTGCAGCAGTCGGCCTTGTTCGTCGGGTCCGCCTTCGCTTCCTTGCAGCAGAGCATATCGCCCCTGGCGCAGCAGGTGGGCATCTGGGCCTTCAGCTCCGCCGTCCCCTTGCAGCAATCGACCTTGGGTGCTTCGACCTTGGGAGCTGCGGCCGCTGCTTCCCCTTCTTCCGGGCCGCCGCCGCAAGCGGCGAGGGACAGCAGGACGGCAGCTCCGAACAGGGCGAGATGGCGCATATTCTCCTCCTTTGATCCGTTGCCGTAATGATACCCCGGATTCTGCGCCGGAGGGGGCTCCGGATCCGCCTGTTCCGGCGAAGGAGGATCGACTCCCGGGCTCCAGGCAGGGGCGACGCGCCCGGAGACCGCGCGCCGCTGTCAGCGCAGGACGGCGTCGAACAGTTCGTAGGCCCTGCGGCGCATCCCGTCGGGGAAGTCGTGGTCGCAGTCGGGATGTTCGACGCGCAGCCGCGACGGGTGACCGTACAGGCGATAGATCTCCCCGGCCGCGGCGGCGACCCGGTCGACGCTTTCGTGGCGGAAGTTGCCGTCCTTCAGGGGCGCAATGATGAGGACGTGTCGCGGCGCCAGGGCCCCCAGCAATTCGTGGAAGTCGAACGGGATGTCCTCGAGCCGGCCTCGATAGCCGGCGAGCGCCGGCATGTAGCGGGTCTGGCACCAGCCCTTCTCGGGCATCCAGTTCTTCTCGGCGCCGCCGTAGTAGTCGAGGAACGAGTCGAGTCCGCAGCTCGAAACGACGGCCCGGATACGGTCGTCGAAGAACGCGGTGAAGACCGAGTTGTGACCGCCGAGCGAATGGCCGATCGCCCCGAATGCCCCAGGCTTCACGAAGGGCAGCGATTCCAGGAGGTCGAGGCCGCGCAGGTTGTCCCAGACGGCCTTGAGGGTGCCGCTCTTCCATCCGAGGGCCTTGAGGTCCGGCTGGTACTTTGCCAGGAGCGGATAGTTGGGCGCGAGCGTTACATAGCCCCGCTCGGCCAGTTCGCTCGCGTACTGCCGGTTCGGCTTGCCTCCCAGGCCGACGACGACTCCGTGCCCGACGGTATTGTCGGTGCCGTGGAGGCACAGCACCGCGGGCGCCCGCCCTCCGCCGCCCTCCAGCAGCCGCTTGGGGACGCAAAGGTACGCCGGGACGCGGCCGCCGGGTTCCGAGGCGTAGGTGATGAATCGCCGGACGTAGGCGCCGCAGTCGACCTCCTCGAGGACCGTCATGTCCGGCGGGCAGCGTTTCTCGTCTCCGGGCAGCACGCCCATCACCGCTTCCACGCCGCGTCGGATCTCGGCCCGACGGATCAGCCAGTCCTCGGTCGTTGCCACCGGAAGGAGCTCTCCGGACGGGCCTCGATGCTGCCGCAGCGTGTCCCGGGAGAGCCGGGCGGGGGCCGCAGGCCGTTCGACTCGCGCCGCCGCGCAGCCCGAGAGCGTCGGCATGGCCGAAAGCATCAGCAGGGTACCGACGAACTTCCGCCTCATGACTCGGCTCCTTCCGGACCTGGATCCTCTCGGTCCCAGGATGCTTCGCCCGCTCTCTTCTTCTTACACCCCGAGCGACGGGACGCTGGCTTCTGTCGCCGGGAAGAACGCGGGAGCCTGCGCGCCTGTTCCGTCGCGCTCCCTCCGGAGTGACACGTCCGGCCGCCGCCCGGTGTACTGTTCGTACCCGGGCGCGGAGCGGGGCAGGAATCCGGCCTCCTCATCCTCCCGGTCAAAGGAGCAACTCATGCGATGGAATCGGCGACTCCTGATGGGAGGAGGGTCCGCGGCGACGCTGCTGGCCGCCTCGCTCGCTCTCGCGACGATGGAAAGCCGGGCCTCCTCCGACCTGCCCGAGCCGCAGCCCATCGTGCCGGGCGCCAAGGTTCTCACCCTCTGGCCCAAGGGCTCGCCGAAGCTGAAGGAGATGCCCGGCTCGGACAAACCCGAAGTGGTCTACCTGTCCAAAGGCAGCGAGCCGCGCGTCCTCCATATCGACAACATCCACAATCCCTCCATCGAGCTGCACCTCGCGCCGGCCGACAAGGCGAACGGTCTGGCCGTGATCGTCGTTCCGGGCGGGGGCAACAAGACGCTCTGGGTCGGGCCCGAAGGGGTCGACGTCGCCAACTGGCTCAACGGCCTGGGCGTGCACGCGTTCGTCGAACGGCACCGGCTCCAGCCCTACGATTCGACGGTCGACGCGCTGGCCGACACGCAGCGGTCGATCCGCCTGGTGCGCGCGCACGCGGCGGAGTGGGGCGTGGACCCCCACCGCCTGGGCATCATGGGCTTCAGCGCCGGGGGCGAGCAGGCCGCGTGGGTGACGCTCAAGTTCGACGCCGGCGATCCCAAGGCCGAGGATCCCGTGGAGCGCGAGAGCTGCCGGCCGGATTTCTCGGTGCTGATCTACCCGGGCTGGAAGCGGATGGACCTCGACGCCGTGCCGAAGAACACGCCCCCGTCGTTCATCACCTGCGCCGGGATCGACGACGCGTTCCACGCCAAGCAGTCCGTGGAATTCTACATGGCTCTATTCACCGCGAAAATCCCCGTCGAGATGCACCTCTACGGCCGCGGCGGCCACGGCGGCAGCATCGACCCGCGCAAGGGCATTCCCTTCGGCACCTGGCCCGTCCGCTTCGTCGAGTGGGCCAAGGACCTGAAGCTGATGGACGCGAAGAAGTGATGCGATTCCTGATCGGCCTGCTGTCGGCGCTGCCGCT
>JACQFK010000434.1 GCA_016200125.1 Planctomycetota bacterium | reverse complement strand
GTACTCCTGAAGCCCGGCGAGCGCGGCGCCCTCCAGCTTCCAGGCCGCTTCCTCCCGCGCCAGGAAGATCGCGGCGGCGTGGTGGAACGACGAGGCCTTGGCGCCCGCGCTGAAGAAGCCCGCCGCCGCGAGCCGCTTGTCCGCCGCCGCCCGCTCGGCCGGCTGGCGCAGCACGGCGTAGTGGAGCGCCGCGGCGGGCGGGATCACCGAGGGGTCCGGGGCCTTCACCGCCGGCGTCTTGTCGGGCACCGAGGGCTGGACCTCCACCGGCTTGATCGAGGGCTGCGGATTCTTCGGCGAGGGCTCCGGCGTCTTCGTCCGGCTCTCGGCGATCGCGGTGTCGATGCGGCGCATCAGGTCGTCCATCTGGGCTCGGACCTGCGGCCGAACTTCGGCGCCGTCGAGGGCCGACGCGCTCTTCAGGTTCGACAGCTTCTGGCGCGCCTCGTCCAGCTTGCCCGCCGTGACGAGGGCGTTGACGGCCTGCAGGTCGTCGCGGAACTTGTCGTCGGAGGCCCGCTCGATCTCCAGCGTCTTGGCCGCGATCTTGCTCCCCGCGGGGGTTCCCCCGAACTCGGCGGGGAAGCGGCGGAGGGCGGCAAGCGCGTCGCCGGTCCGGTTCTCCGCGAGCAGCCGCGACGCCTCGTCGATCGCCTCTTTCGCCGCGGCCTCGGCCTCGGCGTTCACAGCGGCCTCGAAGTCCACGCGGCCGCCGGCGAAGATCGCGCGGTGGGGCGTGGCCGCGTACTTGTCCTCCAGCGCCTTCCACTTGGCGCGCAGCGCGGGATATTCGCCGGGCCGGCCCATCGTGCTCTTCTGGACGGAGCGCATGTCGTCCAGCTCGCGCTGGATCTGCGGATCGATCGTCTGGACGACCGCGGGCGGCGGCTTCTCGGGCTTGCGCGCCAGGAGGACGATGCCTCCGACGATCAGCAGGAGCGCTCCGGCCGCGGCGCCCGCGAGGAGCGGCAGCGGCGGCTTGCGCGCGGGCGACGCTTCCGCGGCGCCCGGGGTCGCCCGGACGGTCTTGGGCGACGGCGACTTGAGCGCGGCGTCGATCGCCGCGATCAGCTCGTCGTAGTTCTTCGGCCGATCGTCCTTCTTCTTCTTCAGCAGCTTGAGGACGAGCTGGCTGGCCTCCTCGGAGATCGCGGGATTGATGACGCGCGGCGGCTGGGGCAGGTCGGTGACGTGCTTCGTCATCAGCTCCTTCGGCGTGGAGGCGATGAAGGGCCGCCGTCCGGCGAGCATCTCGTAGAGCGTGACGCCGAGCGAATACATGTCGGTGCGGTGGTCGAGCGGCTCGGCGCGGCACTGCTCCGGCGACGCGTAGGCGGGCGTGGTGTGGACGTTCTCCTCGTCCTCGCCGTTGACGGCGTCGTCGGACTTGAGCTCGGTGGCGAGGCCGAAGTCGCAGACCTTCGCCTGGCCCTCCGGGGTGATCAGGATGTTCTGCGGCTTGATGTCGCGGTGGATCAGGCCCTGCGCGAAGGCGTGGCGGAGCCCGCGGGCGACCTGGCGCGCGAAGTCGAGCGCTTTCGCCTCGGGGATCGTCTTCTGCTGCTTGACGAGGCGGAACAGCGTCTCGCCCTGGACGTATTCCATGACGAAGAAGTAGCGGCCGCTGGACTCGCCCACGTCGATCGAGCCCATGATGTTCTCATGGGTCACCTTGCCCGCCGAGCGGGCCTCCTTCATGAAGCTCTCGACGTAGGCCTTGTCCTTGGCGAGCTGCGGCGGGAGGAGCTTGATGGCGACGTTGCGGTCGAGGCTCACCTGTTTGGCAAGGAAGACCTCGCCCATGCCGCCCTGGCCGAGCCGCTTGAGGAAGGTGTAGCCGGGGATGGGCGCGGGAAGGGGCGGCTCCTTGGGGGCGCTGGCCGGCCGTCGGGTCGTGCCGGGAGCGGCGGGCTTGGAGGCGGCCGGCTTCAGCGACTCCGACTTGGGGGCGCCGGAGGCGGGCGCCGGGGCGAGGACGACCTTGCCGCACTTGGGGCAGGCGACGTCCTTGAAGAGCTGTTCGGGGGCGATCTCGAAGGAGTGGCCGCAGGCGCATTTAACGGAGGGCTTGCGGTCTTCCATGGAGCGTTCCTGGCGGATAGCAGACTCTACCGCAACCGGTGGCCGGGGACAACCCTTTCGTCGGCCCTATCCCGCTCCCGGGCATCCACCCCCGTCGCCCATATGCTATACGCCTCGGGGCGGCCTCACGTATGGAGGCTTCCCGATCTCCGGGCAGAGCATGACCCCGGCGGGGTCATGCTGCGCGGAGAGTCTACTTGAGGTGCTTCGAGACGAGCGCCGTCATCTCGAACATGCTGACCTGCTTTTTTCCCTTGAAGACGGCCTTCAGGACCTCGTCGGCGTTGATCATGCGCCGGTTGGTCTTGTCCTGGAGTCCGTGCTTCTTGATGTACACCCAGAGCTTCTTGGCCACCTCGCTGCGGTGGAGGGGCTTCGATCCGGTCACCTTCGCCAGCTCCTCGCTCGGCTGAAGGGGCTTCATGAACGCGCTGTTCACTTTCTTGGCCATGGGATTTTCTATCTCCTCTTCGCGAAACAATCGCTGCAGTACACGGGTCGGTCGCCGCGGGGCTTGAAGGGCACCTGGGTGGGCTTGCCGCACTCGCCGCAGATGGCGCTGAACATCTCGCGCGGGCCGCCCCCGCCGCCGCCCCCGCGACCGCCGCCGAAGCCCCCGCCGCCTCCGCCGCCGCCCCGTCCCCCCCCGCCGCCCGCGGCTTTCTTGGCCGCCCGGCACGGCGCGCAGCGCTTGGGCTCGTTGGTGAACCCGAGCTGCGCGAAGCGCTCCTGCTCGCCCGCCGTGAACGTGAACTCCGTCCCACAATCGACGCACGTCAACTGCTTGTCCGTGTACATGGCTAAACCCCGAATGAGCCTACGATATCTCTCGCCGACCTGCCGGCGGGGGAACGCAGTCAATTACAGTTCTAAAACCCTTGTCGCGCAAACAAAATCGCACTCCGCCGTTCCGGGCATCCGGCATCAGGCGACAGCCGGATCGGCGCGGCGCCGATCCCTCATGACGAGCGGCCAAGGTATTCCTCCTCGAGTCCCGCGAGATCC
>JACQFK010000053.1 GCA_016200125.1 Planctomycetota bacterium | reverse complement strand
TCATCGCAAGAGGTCGGTCATACGGGCCACGTCGGACATTTCGCGGACGTCGTGGACGCGGACTACATCGGCGCCGCGGAGGATCGCGGCGGCGACGGTCGCGGCGGTGCCGTTCACGCGATCGTCCACGCGACGGCCGAGGGCACGGCCGATGAAGCTCTTGCGCGAGGTCCCGATCGCAATGGGGCGGCCCAGGCTGCGGAATTCGTCCAGACGCCGCAGGATCTCCAGATTGTGCTCCGGCAACTTGCCGAAGCCGATCCCCGGGTCCAGAATGATCTTATCACGCTCGATTCCGGCCCTCCAAGCCAATTTCAAAATTTCCCGGAAAAAACCGAGAATTTCCTCCACCACGTCGCCATAGGCCGGCTTCCGCTGCATCGTGCGGGGAGTCCCCTTCATGTGCATGAGGATGACGGCGACGCCGGCCCGGGCGGCCGTGCGCGCCATCGCCCGGTCGCCCCGGAGGGCCGTGACGTCGTTGAGGATCTTCGCGCCGGCCCGGAAGGCCGCGCGGGCCACGGCGGCCTTGGAGGTGTCCACCGAGACCAGGATCTTCTCGGCCGCCAGCCGCTCGATCAGGGGGACGACGCGGCGGATCTCCTCCGCGGCCGGGACGCTCCGCGCGCCGGGACGCGTCGACTCGCCGCCGACGTCGATGAGATCCGCCCCCTCGCGGACCATCGCCCGGGCCCGGCGCAGGGCGCGCTCGGGATCGGTCCACTCGCCGCCGTCGGAGAACGAATCGGGGGTGACGTTCAGGACCCCCATGACCTGAGTCCGCCGGCCGAGGACGAGGGAGCCTCCGGGGTAGCGGACGACGGTCATGGAATGAGAATCGAGAATTGGGAATCGAGAATCAAGGGAAAGCGCCTTGCCGGAGCTTACTGCTTGACGCCGTCCCGGGCCTTTTCCGTCCGCTCCACAAACTGGAGCGAGATCGAGTTGATTCAGTGGCGCTTGCCGGTGGGCGGCGGGCCGTCGTCGAAGATGTGGCCCAGGTGGCCGCCGCAGCGAGAGCAGGTCGCTTCGAGGTCCGGATGCTTGTCGACCGTGCCGGGGATCGCGTCCCAGAACGACGGCCATCCGCAGGAGTCGTACTTGGTCTTCGAGTCGTAGAGCTTCTGCCCGCAGCCCGCGCAGGCGTAGAAGCCGTCCCCGCTGTGATGCAGGAGCTTGCCCGTGTAGGGAGGCTCGGTCCCTTTGCGGCGGAGGATGTAGAACTGGTCGGGCGTGAGCTTCTTCTTCCACTCATCCTCGCTGGCGGGAAGGGCGGCGGCGTCGACCGCGGGGGTGTTGCAGTCCACGCACTCGACTTTCGGTCTGGGCTTCATGCTGACCTCTCCTCGCGGAGCGGCGTCGGGCGAGCAGGCGGCGAGGGCCGTCAGGACGGCCAGCGCCGCTGTTCCCGCGAATCCCGCCGCTGTTCTCATGCAATCACTCTACGCCGATTCCCCCTGAAGGATAGCAAATCGGCGGCGCGGATTCGACCCCGGCGTTTCTTGTGATACAAAGAAGGGGCGTTCGGAAGGGGTGCGGCCTTGATCCAGTTCACCTGTCCGTCGTGCAAGGGCGGATGCTCCGTCGACGACAAGTTCACGAAGCGGAAGATGCGCTGTCCGCGCTGCGGCGCCCGCGTCCTTCACGTCGAGGGCTCCCAGGTGCAGCTCCTCACGCCCGGCACGCCCCCGGCCCCCGGCGCGCCTCCGGCGCCCGCACCGCCGCCTCCGCCCGCGGGCGCTCCGCCGGGCGACGCCACCCCGATCGCCACCGCCGCCGTCCCGCACGCGGTGGGGGAGTTCGTCCGCCAGAGCGAGTCGCAGCAGAACACCATGGTCGTGATCGGGCTCGGGGTGCTCTTCACCCTCGTGCTCAGCGGCGGCGGGCTGATGCTGCACATCCCGCTCCTCGCCGCCCTGCCGATCTGCGTGGCCCTGGTGGCCGCCACCGTGTGGCTCCTGCTGCGGAGGAAGAGGCTTCAGTCGCAGCTCAAGCCCAAGCAGCCTCTCTAGAACTGCCCGAACTTGTCCAGGGCGTTGGCCTGTCCCGAACCCACCGCGCCCACGTCGTTGCCGGAGCCGCCCGCGGGGTCGCCCGCGTCGATCGCGGGACTTCCGGCCAGCGGAGTGTAGCGGGCCCGGTAGAGAGTGAGCGCGTCCCGGACCGTCAGCGTCCGCCTCCAGAGCCCGACCTCGTCGAGGTCGAAGGGGACCGGGGGAGGCGCCGTCAGCATCGCGTTGCCCGTCAGGTCGTGCGCGGGGGTGCGGCCGTCGGAGTAGTTCGGCGCCATCGTGTTCGAGAAGAGGTTGTAGTCCGCCGTGAGGGTGCCGCCCGTGATCGAGACGGGCGACGACACCGGGTCGTTCATGAAGAGGTTCGAGGTCAGCGAGACCGCGCCGCCGGTCATCTTCAGGATCGCGGAGATGCTCGACCGGCCCTGGCCGTCGAAGGTGTTGTTGAAGATCCGCACGTTCTGCGGATTGTAGAGCGCGTAGATCCCGCCCACGTCCTCGTCGCCGCCCGCGAAGACGTTGTGGTGGATCGAGCCGTTCGTGGAATCCGCCCAGAGCCACTGGTGGCCGGCGTCGAGGACCAGATTGTAGCGGAACTCGCAGCCCACGCCGCGGACCGGCCAGGAGCTGCCCGAGACGATGTTGTGCTCCACCGTGATCGTCGGAGAGCCCTGGAGCTCGAAGTTGCAGCCCTGGCTCCAGCCGCCCGTGTAGACGTGATGGCTGTAGTTGCGCCGGACCTGGACCGCTCCCGAGTTCTGGACGGAGATCCCCACCCGCGGGCCGATGAGGATGTTGCTGTCGGCGTCCGTGTCGCCCCCCACGAGCCAGGCGGTGACGCCGTCGAACTCGACCCAGCCGGCGCCCACGTTGTTCCCCGCGAAGGTCTTGGCGCCCGTCGACGAGCCTCCGAACTGGATCACCGGGAAGGAGGTGGGGCCGCCCGGGTACTGGCCGATCGGCTGGCGCATGTTGGAGCGGAACAGGTTCTTCCGGACCGAGGCGGGGGCGGCGGCCCCCAGCGAGAAATGCAGCGGGTTGCTCGTGTCGAGGACCGAGTCCTCGATCGTCACGGTCCCCGTGGTCGTGACGTTGATCGAAGGGCTGCTCGTGTCGGCCCGGTCGCCGAGGTCGAAGACGTCGACGAACTTGAGGGTCAGGGGTCCGCTCGTGGTTCCGCTGATCTTGTGGCCGTTGCCGTTGAGCCGGATGCGCGCCCCGGGGGCGCCCATCAGCTCGTACCCCGTGCTCCCGGAGAGCACGACGTCGGCGCTCAGGGTGACGGTCTGCGCGGGCGGGGGAGGGTCGACCACGTCGATGATCATGGGCGGGCTGTCGAGCACCTCGGCGGGGCTGACGTAGATGCCGCGGAGCCAGACGCGGTGCCGCCCGGCCGCGATGCCGGAGACGAAGCCCTTGAAGATCCAGTACTCGGCGTTCGACCCGAGGACTTCGAGGACCATCGTGTCGTCGACGAAGAACTGAACCTTGGAGGCGTTGCCGCCCAGGCCGGGCGACGGCGAGTTGGTGTAGACGTTGGGGTCGCGCCCGGAGCCCACGAGGCGGAGCGTCGTGGGAGCGGCGAAGAGCTCCCCGCCCGACGGCGCGATCATCGCGACCGAGCGGCCGCCGTGGGAGGAGGGATACTGCCCGACGACCGCGGCGGCCAGGGCGGTGGTCGTCCCGGACCCGTTGGCGGCGGTCAGCGTGAAGATCGTGGTCGCGGCGACCGACAGCGTCGTCGAGGTCCCGGCGACCGCGCCCACGCCGTGATCGATCGAGAGGGTCGAGGCGTTCTGGACCTGCCAGGCCAGGGTGACCGTGCCGCCCCCCGCGGGCAGGTTGACGGGGCTCGCGGTGAAGAAGAGGATCACCGGCGCGCTCGCGGAAGGCGCGACGCTGACGACGACGCTTCTCGTCGCGCTGCCCGAGCTGTTCGACGCGGTGATCGTGAAGATCGTCGTCGAGGCGACCGAGGCCGGCGCGGTCGTGCCGGTGACCGTACCCACGCCGTGGTCGATGGAGATCTGGTCCGCGCCCGTGATCGACCAGTCGAGCGTGACCGGGCCGCCCCCGGCCGGGAGGGAGCCGGGAAGCGCGGTGAAGGATCCGATGACCGGCAGAGACCCTCCGCCCCCGGGGGGCGCGGCGCCCCCCGATCCGGTCTTGCAGGCCGGAGCCAGGGCGAACAGCAGCAGCAGCAGGGCGAACCGGAGTCCCGCGCGATCCCGCTCCCGAGCGTCCATGGGTGAACCCTCCATGGCAACCCATGAGCGGAGGGGGAGCAAGGTAACGCCGAATCTTCGGAAATGGAAAAAGACTCCGGGGCGCTCAGGCCTGCTGGGGGCCGGGCAGGGCGTCGCCGCCGGGCTTCCAGCCGGCGGCCGGGCGGGACGTCGGGTCGCTGCGGCCCTTGTCCATCCGCGCCTTCTCCTCGGCGGCCTCGGCGTCCTTGAGCTCGTCGATCTTCTCGCCGCGGAGGAGCATCCGCACCTCCTCGCCGGAGACCAGCTCGTACTTCAGGAGCGCCTGGGCGATCGCCTCGAGCTTCTCGCGGTTCTCGGAGATGATGCCCTTGGCCCGCTGGTGGGCGATGTCGATGAAGCGGTGGATCTCGGAGTCGATGAGCCTCGCGGTCTCCTCGCTGTGGGTCCGCGTGCGGGCGATCTCGCGGCCGAGGAAGAGGTGCTCCTCCTCGTCGGAGTAGGAGATCGGGCCGAGCTTCTCGCTCATGCCGAACTGGCAGACCATGCGGCGGGCGAGCTCGGTGGCCTTCTGGATGTCGTTGCTGGCGCCGGAGGTGATCTCGGAGAAGCAGAGCTCCTCCGCCACGCGGCCGCCGAACATCATGGCCAGCTGCGCCTCGCAGTACTTCTTCGAGTGGGTGAACTGGTCGCGCTCCGGCAGCGACATCGTCGCGCCGCCCATCCGGCCGCGCGGGATGATCGTCACCTTGTGGACCGGGTCGCACTCGGGGATCATCGATCCGACGAGCGTGTGGCCCGCCTCGTGGTAGGCGGTGATCCGCCGCTCCTCCTCGACCACGACGCGCGACTTCTTCTGGCGGCCCCAGAGGACCTTGTCGCGCGCCTCCTCGAGGTCGGCCAGCTCGACGGCGTCCTTCTTGTGCATCGTCGCCATGATCGCCGCCTCGTTGATGAGCGAGGCGAGGTCGGCGCCGCTGAACATCGGGGTGGCGCGGGCGATGGGGCGTGGATCTTGAGGATCTCCTCGCGGCCCTTGACGTCGGGCAGGTCGACGACCACCTGGCGGTCGAAGCGCCCGGGACGCAGGAGCGCCGGGTCGAGCACGTCGTGGCGGTTGGTCGCCGCCATGACGATGATGCCCTCGTCGGTGTCAAAGCCGTCCATCTCGACGAGGATCTGGTTGAGCGTCTGCTCGCGCTCGTCGTGGCCGCCGCCGAGGCCGGTGCCGCGGCGCCGCCCGACGGCGTCGATCTCGTCCAGGAAGATGATGCAGGGCGAGTTCTCCTTCGCCTGGCGGAAGAGGTCGCGAACGCGCGACGCGCCCACGCCGACGAACATCTCGACGAAGTCCGAGCCCGAGATCGACAGGAAGGGCACGCCCGCCTCGCCGGCGATGGCCTTGGCCAGCAGGGTCTTGCCCGTGCCGGGGGGGCCGATCAGCAGGACGCCGTGCGGGATGCGTCCGCCGACCTTGGCGAACTTCTGGGGGTTCTTCAGGAACTCGACGATCTCGCCGACCTCCTCCTTGGCCTCCTCGATGCCCGCCACGTCCGCGAAGGTGGTCTTGATCTTGTCGGCGGTGATGAAGCGGGCGCGGCTCTTGCCGAAGGACAGGATGTTGCCGGGGCCGCCGCTCGCGCGGATCTGGCGGAAGAAGAAGTACCAGGCGACGAGCAGGATGATGACCCAGGGGATGAAGGACACCAGGATCTGGGTGAACACCGTGTCGCGCTTCGAATAGGAGAAATTCGCGGCCGGGATGCCCTCGGAGAGCTGCTTGAAGCCCTTCTCCTCGATGAGATAGGCCGGCGGCACGATCGCGTGGATCCGCTTGTAGCTGTGGTTGTCCTTGACGTAGCCGCCCTTCTGCATCTCGGCGGTCAGTTCTTCGCCCTCGACCGTCACGCTGGCGATGGCGCCGGTCTTCTTCAGCTCCAGGAACTCCTCGATCGACACCTCGGCCATGCGGCCCGGGGCGAAGCTGGAGCGGGTCCACACCACCATCATGACGGCGATAAAGATGAGGATGAGGAGGAGCAGGAAGCTCCGCGGCTTCCGCGGGCGGGGCTCTTCCTTGGGCTGCAGGTCGTCGTCGAAATCCATGAACTCGGTCCTTAGACTAACTAGTCTACACGAAAACCAGCGCCGGGGCTACCACTGCTTTTCCAGATGGGCCACCACCCAGCGCGCCAGGCGGTCGAAGACCTTCTGGCGGGCGGTCTCGAAGGACTCGCCCCGGGCCTGCGAGAACGAGGCCGATTCCACGCGGGCATCCTTCCACACTTCGTTCCCGTTCGAATCCATCAGGCGGATCTCCAGGGAGAACACGAGGGAGCCGACGACCACCAGGTCGGTGTTCTTCTGGTCGACCAGCGACGGGGTGCGGACGTCGACAATCCGCCCCTTGAGCGTATACGCGGCATCTCTAGCATTAACGCGGATCCCCCGCGAGGCAATCTCGTGAACCACCGCGTCGGTCAGATCGAACTCCTGGGTCCGCCGTTCGCTGTGATTCTCGAAGACGTCCACTTTAACGTCGCGGATCTCGTAAAGGTTCCCGATCTCGTAGCCGCACGAGGAGGCGGCGAGGCCCAGGAGGAGGGACAGTCGTCGGATCACTGCTTCGTCAGTTCGGTCAGCCGCTGGCGGGCCCGCTGGGCCGCGCGGGTCACGGGGAAGGAAGGCAGCGTCTTGCGGAACGTCGCCTCGTCCTGGAGGATGGCGATGTAATAGGGCTCCGCCGACCAGGGCAGGCCCTTCCAGTCGTAGTACTCGGCCGTCTTGAGCTGCTTGCGGAGCATCCGCTCGTACACGCTGGCCAGCCGCTCCTTCACCGTGGCCAGGATCCCGTCGACGAACTTCTTCGCCGGATCGGGGAGCTTGCGCATCCGGTCCGCCTCCTC
>JACQFK010000433.1 GCA_016200125.1 Planctomycetota bacterium | reverse complement strand
GACGAGCAGGTCCGCGTGGCCAAGTGGATGGGCTTCGAGAGCCAGGGTCCGCTGCTTCACGTCGAGCGCTTCATGCAGCAGTACCACCGGCAGACCACCGCGCTCCACGACATGGTGATGCGCTTCGCCCAGGGGGCCAAGCGGCCGGGGGCCCTGAGCAAGGTGATGAGCCGCTTCTCCACGCGCCGCCTGGACGGGCACTACATCCTCACCCGCGACGCGATCTCGATCGAGCCCGACGCGGCGCCGGAGACGATGGCCCGGGCGGAGACCCTGCTCCTGCTCTTCGACCTCGCCCGCCGCCACTCCGTGGAGGTGGCCCACGAGACGCTGGAGCGCGTCCGCAAGGCCGTCCCCGGCTGCACGCTGACACCGGAGTCGAGGAAGCTCTTCCTGTCGGTCATGTCCGTCCCGGCGGGCCTCGGCCTTCTGGTGCGGAACCTCCACCGAGTCGGCCTGCTCGGGCGCTTCATCCCGGCCTTCGAGCGCGCCCGCTGCCTGATGCAGTTCAACCAGTACCACAAGTACACCGTCGACGAGCACTCGATCCGCGCGCTCGAATCGGCCGTGTTCCGCGCGGAGGACGCCGGGCCCGTGGGCCAGGCCTACCGCGAGACGAAGCGGAAGGACGTGCTCCACCTGGCGCTGCTCCTCCACGACATCGGCAAGGGCTACGAGGAGGACCACAGCGAGGTGGGGAAGCGGATCGCCGAGACGCTCTCCTCCGAGCTGGGCCTGGGCGAGCACGAGCGCCAGCAGCTCGTGTTCCTCGTCCACAAGCACCTCGTGATGGCCCACGTGGCGACCCGGCGCGACATCGCCGACCCCGCGACCCTCGTGCAGTTCGTCCGCACGGTCGGCACCGAGGAGACGCTCCGGATGCTCTTCCTCCTCACGGTCTCCGACACGGACGCCGTGGCGCCCGGAAGCCTCACCAGCTGGAAGGAGTCGCTCTTCGTGGAGCTCTACATGCGCGCCACGGAGGAGCTCACCGGCGACGCGCCGGTCTCCGACTGCGAGGCGCGGAAGGCCGAGCTCTGCGGCCAGCTCCGCAAGTCCCTCGCGGCCGAGTTCGGCTCGGAGTGGCTGGAGCCGCAGCTCGCCGCGATGCCCCTCTCCTATCTCCGCAAATACCCGCCCGAGGTCGTGGCCTCCCACCTGCGCGCGCAGCGGGACCTCGGCGCCGCGGGGGTCCGCGTCGAGTTCCAGCACCTGAAGGAGCGCGGGCTCACCCAGATCACCGTGTTCACGCGCGACGGCGTCACCCCGTGCATCTTCGCGAAGATCACGGGCGCGCTGGCGGCCCTGCGCTTCCAGATCGCCGAGGCCGACATCGTGACGCGCTCCGACGGGCTCGTGGTGGACACCTTCCGCGGCGAGGACTCGGACTTCCGGGGCGAGCCCCCGTCGGCGCGGCGGGAGGAGTTCGTGCGCACGATCGAGCAGGTGCTGCTGGGGAAGAAGACGGTCGAGGCTCTCTTCTCGGCCCGCCACGACCCTTCCAGCCCCGGCCCCCGCAATCTCGCCGGCGTCCCCACCCAGGTCGAGATTGACAACAGCACCGCCGACCAGGCGACGATCGTCGAGATCTTCGCGGACGACCGGCCGGGACTGCTTTATTCGATCGCCCGCACGCTCTTCGAGCTGGAGCTGTCGATCCGTTCGGCGAAGATCTCCACCAGCCTCGACCAGGTGGCCGACGCCTTCTACGTCACCGACAAGAGCGGGTCGAAGATCGTCGACGAGGCGCGGCTGGACCTGATCCGCAAGCGTCTGCTCGAGGCGATCCCGTCCTCCCAGCCCGTCGGCGCTTGAAGACCGCCTCACGCATCACGGGCGGACCCCTTCTGGCCGTGATTCGTGATGCGGTCATCCCCGGAAGAACAGCAACGTGACGAAGACGAAGATCGGGATGAGGATGCCGACCGACCAGGCCATGTAGCCGAAGAAGCTGGGCATCTTCACGCCGCCCTCCTCGGCGATCGCCTTCACCATGAAGTTCGGGCCGTTCCCGATGTAGGTGTTCGCGCCCATGAACACCGAGCCGCAGGAGACCGCCTTGAGGAAGATCACGCCCTGCGGATGGGCCAGCAGCTGACCGAGGTTCGAGGGGTCGATCGTCTGCCCGACCTGGCCGCCCACCACGCCGCAGGCCAGCGAGGCGAAGGTGACGTAGGTCGGCGCGTTGTCCAGGAAGCTCGAGAGGGCCCCCGAGCCCCAGAAGAACTGCCAGGCCGACGTCATCTTGATCGCGCCCGACTTGCCCATTTCCTCGAGCAGCAGCGTGGCCGGCACCATGGTCACGAAAATCCCGATGAAGATCACGGCGACCTCGATGATCGGGCCCCAGGTGAACTTGTTGGATTGCCGGAGCTCCTTCGAGGTGGTCAGGATCGACAGGCCGGCCATCGACCCCATGCCCGCCACGAGCAGGAGCTTCTGGAGGTCGTCGCTCCACCCGTGAAGGCGGCCGAAATAGCCGACGCCGCAGTTGATGCCGATCACGCCCAGCAGCCAGAGAAAGTTGAGGGGGCCGAGGATGCGGAGGGGCTCCTTGACCTGCTGGATCTCTTCGAGCTGGGAGCCCTTCCGCTCCAGCTCCTCCTTGTTCAGGATGGCTTGGTCGAGGACGTTGAAGAGCAGCAGGAGCATGCCGTTCACGAGCGCCCAGGGGGCGACCAGCTGGAAGGTCCACAGAAAGGGCACGCCGCGCAGGAAGCCCAGGAACAAGGGCGGGTCGCCCAGCGGCGTGAGCATGCCGCCGCCGTTGGAGACGATGAAGATGAAGAAGATGACGATGTGCACCTTCCTCATCCGCTTCTCGTTCGCCCGCAGGAGGGGGCGGATCAGCAGCATCGACGCGCCGGTCGTCCCGATGAAGCTCGCGAGCAGCGCGCCCACGGCGAGGAAGGCGGTGTTTACGATCGGCGTCCCGGCCAGCGACCCTTTCAGGTAGACGGCGCCGGAGATGACGAAGAGGGAGGCCAGGAGGACGATGAAGGCGGCGTATTCCTTGAGGCTGTCCAGCAGGAGGTGGCCCTCGTGCGCCGTGAAGAGGTACGCGGCCGCGGGGATGGAGGCCGCGAGGGCGACGATCAGCTTGTTGCGGTTCTTCTCCCAGAAGTGGGGGAGGAAGAGGGGCACGACGGCGATGACCAGGAGGTAAACGGTGAAGGGGAGGACGCTCCAGGTCGGGGGCTGTCCGGCGGCAAGCAGGGGGAACATGAGGACCCACGGATCATAGTGTCCCCGCGGGGCGATTCAAGCAAAAGAGCGCTCGGCGACCCCGCTACTTTCCCCGCTGCTGGAGGTACTCCTGCCAGGGATCGAAACCCGTCTCGATGTTCTCGGGCTTCAGGTTCATCCCGCGGTACTTCTCGAACACCTGCGGGCCCATCGCCAGCGAGAGCCCCTGGTTGGCCTTCTCCTGGACCCGCGCCACGGCGGTGACGTAGGGCGTGTCGGTCCCGGGGATCTTCTCGGTGAAGAGCTTCAGGAAGACCTTCTGCGCCTCCGCCTGGTCGCCGCCGGTGAACGCCTTGATGACGTCCTCGGCGGCGCTGCTGCCGTCGGGCCGGGGCGTCTTGAGGATGTCGAAGATCTCCTTCTTGGCCGTGTTGGCGATCGACGCGACCTTCGTCTGCGCGACGGGGTCGAGCGTCAGCTCCTTGGCGAGCTCGAAGAGCGGCATCTTGCGGTCTTCCTGCTTTCCGCCGCCCTTCTTCTGGATCTTCTCCTCGATCTTCGCGTCGACGATCTTCTGGATGTCCTCCTCGGTGAAGGCCACGGGGGCCGCGGCGTCCTTGGGGGCGGGGCGGGCGGCGGCGGCCGCGGCGGCGTCGGCCGCGACCGACGCGGCGGCGGCCTTCCGCTCGGCCCGGGCGACCTGCTCCTGGAGCTCCTCCACCGCCTTGCGAGCGGCCGACTCCTTCTGCCGCGCCTCGACCCGTTCCAGGCGGGCCTGGAGCTGCTCGACCTCCTGGCGGGTCGTGCTCAGCGACGACCGCTGGACGGCGAGGGCGACCCCCAGCGCGGCGCAGAGGGCGATCAGGACGGACGGCAGATAGCGGCTCATGGTCACCTCCGACGTCTGCTACCGACGGCGCGTTTATTCGGTTTCAATTATTGCAAGGCCCCATCCGGCCCGCTAAACTGGGGACCCTATGGACCGCATCCCCATGACCCCGGAAGGCTTCGAGCAGGCGAAGAAGAAGCTCGACCACCTCAAGAACGTCGAAATGCCCCGCGTCCAGAAGGCCCTGGGCGAGGCGCGCGAGATGGGCGACCTCTCCGAGAACGCCGAGTTCGACGCCGCCCGCGAGGAGATGTGGAAGCTCGACACGATGATCGGTGAGCTGGAGACCAAGATCTCGCTCGCCGAGATCTTCGATCCCAAGAAGATGCAGATGGACACCGTCGCGATCGGGGCGACGGTCAAGGTCGAGGACGTCGACCGCCGCGCCAAGGACGAATTCATGCTCGTCGGCGAGGGGGAGATCCGCGAAGGGGTCGACACGGTTTCCGTCACCTCGCCGCTGGGCTCCGCGCTGATCGGCAAGAAGGTAGGCGAACTCGCGGAGGTCCAGGCGCCCCGCGGCAAGGTCCGCTACAAGATCGTCTCCCTGAAGTATGGCTAAGGCCTACGCCAACTGCGCGGAGTCGGGTCTGGACGCGAAGCTGCCGCGCATTGAGACCTGGGCGAGCCAGTTTCCCGGCACCACGATCACCCTCATCGATCCCGAGTACAACGCGATCTGCCCCAAGACCGGCCTGCCCGACTTCGGGACGGTCACGGTGCAGTACGTGCCGGACCGGAACTGCGTCGAGCTGAAGTCCTTCAAGATGTACATGACCGCCTACCGCGAGGTCGGCATCTTCTACGAGAATGCGGTCAACCGCATCCTGCGCGACCTGGTGAAGGCGGTGGATCCCGTGTGGATGACGGTCCTGGGCGAATTCAACGCTCGGGGCGGGATCAAAACCCGCGTCGAAGTGCGGCACGACCGCCGGAGGTAATGGCCATGACGCTTGTCCTCGCGACGCTCCTCCTCTGCGCCCCGCAGGGCGGCAAGCTTCCCTGGAGCAAGGACTACGAGGCCTCGCTGAAGGAGGCGAAGAAGTCGGGGAAGTTCGTCGTCGTCCATTTCTCGGGTCCCGGTTGAAGTTTCTGCGAGAAGATGGATACGGAGACGTATTCCAACGCCGGCGTCATCGAGCACAGCTCCAAGAACTTCGTGAACGTCCTCGTCTACATGGACGGGGCGAACGAGGTGGCGAAGAAGTTCGGCATCGAGGCCCTTCCCACGACGTTCCTGCTTTCGCCCGACGGCGAGCGGGTTAGAAAGTGGGAAGGGTTCCTGGGTCCCGATGAGTACAAGAAGACGCTCGACGGCGCGGTCGAGGCGGTCCGGAAGCTCAAGCCGCTCGAGGCGCAGCTGAAGACCGATCCCGACAACTTCGAGCTCAACCGGGAGGCGGCCGGCCACTACCAG
>JACQFK010000420.1 GCA_016200125.1 Planctomycetota bacterium | reverse complement strand
GCTTGACGCCGGCGCCGTCGAACTGCTTCTTCACGTCGCGCCGCTGCTCGGCCGTGAGGTCGGGCTCGACCTTGTGGGCGTGGGTGGTGCGGAGCTCGACGAAGCCGAACCCGGCGGCCTTGCAGACCTGGAGCAGGGTGGCGAGGTCCCAGGCGGCGCCGATGTTGTAGGTGATGGTGCCGAGGCTGAACTCGGGCGGGTCGGCGGCGGGGGCGCCCGTCAGGAAGCTGCGGCGGCTGAGGTCGAAGGCCATACGGGGTTCTCCTTTGTCCAAGAATGGAACATCCGCCGCGGATGAATGACGCGAAAATTTTCGCGGTTACCCGGGAGGAACCATAAATCAATGAAGTCGATTTATGGCAGAAAGTGCCACAAATCGACTTCTTTGATTTATGGAATTTAGGGTTCATGCTAGGATACCGCGATGGAACCCACCCTGCAGGTCGCGCTCGACTTCCTGGAGCTCTCCCGCGCCATGGTCGTGGCGCGCGAGGCGTGGAAGGGCGGCGCCACCTGGATCGAGGCGGGCACCCCGCTCCTCAAGAGCGAGGGGCTAGAGGCGATCCGCGCCCTCCGCAACGAGTTCCCCCGGGCCTACCTGATCGCGGACACCAAGACGCTCGACGCCGGGAGGACCGAGTTCGAGGCCGCCGCCAAGGCCGGCGCCAACTGCGCGACCGTCTGCGTCACCGAGAGCGATTCGACCGTCCTCGAATGCATCGAGGCCGGTCGCAACTACGGGATCGACGTCTGCGTCGACCTGCTGGGCCTCAAGGGCGAGCGGCTGATCGAGGTCGCGAAGAAGTGCGAGGAGTGGGGGGCCCACCACGTGGGGCTCCACCTGCCCATCGACGACCAGATGCGGGGCCTCGACGTGACCGCGGAGCTGCGGTCGCTGCGGTCCGCCGTGACGATCCCGATCGCGGTGGCCGGCGGCGTCAACAGCGAGAGCGCCCCCGCGATGGTGAAGGCCGGCGCGCAGATCGTCATCGTGGGCGGCGCGATCTCCAAGAGCACGAACGCCGAGGTGGCGACCCGGACGATCCTCAAGGCGATCAGGGAGGGGAAGGGCGTCGCGAGCGAGCTCTTCAAGCGCGGCAGCTCCGACGAGGAGATCCGCGCGATCCTGCACAAGGTCTCGACGCCGAACCTCTCCGACGCGATGCACCGCTCCGGGGACCTGCCCGGGATCCAGCTGCAGACCCCGGGCCGGAAGATCGTCGGCCCCGCGGTCACCGTGCGCACCTATCCCGGCGACTGGGCCAAGCCCGTCGAGGCGATCGACGTGGCGAAGCCCGGCGACGTGATCATCGTCGACGCCGGCGGCCAGGGTCCCGCGATCTGGGGCGAACTCGCGAGCGAATCCTGCCTCCAGCGCAAGGTTGCGGGGATCGTCATCGACGGCGCCATCCGCGACATCGACACCATCCGGGCGATCGGCTTTCCGGCGGCGGCGAAGATCGTGACGCCCACGGCGGGCGAGCCCAAGGGCTTCGGCGAGATCAACGTGGCGATCAAGATCGGCGGGCTCCAGATCTCCCCCGGCGACTGGATCGTGGGGGACGAGTCGGGCGTGGTCCGCATCCCCCGCGCGAAGGCGGTGGAAGTGGCCAACCGGGCCCAGGACGTCCTCGAGCACGAGAACCGGCTGCGCGAGGAGATCCGCCGGAAGGCCACGCTGGGAAGCGTGGCGGAGCTCCACCGCTGGGAGAAGCACATCGTCGACAACCTGGACAAGGGCAACGGGGCGTCCGAGCCTCCGAAGCCCGCGCCGAGGCCGAAGTCAAAAGGTCGATGAAATGCCGTCGGAAGGGCGTTAAAATACCGTCAGTCTATGAATTGCGAAAAGTGCCATAAGAACCACGCGACGATCCATCTGACGGCCATCGAGGGCGGGGTGAAGAAGGAAGCCCATCTCTGCGACGAATGCGCCCGCCAGACGGGCGTCCATCTCAAATTCAATTTTTCGATCAGCGACCTCCTCGGCGGGCTGATGGAATCCACGAGCAAGACGCCGAAGCTGAACCAGGTCCGCTGTCCCGAGTGCGGCATCACCTACTCCGAGTTCAAGACCAAGGCCCGCCTGGGCTGCGCGAACGACTACGAGGTGTTCCGGAGCGAACTGCTGCGCCTCCTGGAGAAGATCCACGGCGCGACCCAGCACGCGGGGAAGACCCCCCACACGGTCGACGCGCAGGTCCGGAAGGAGAACGAGCTGATCCGCCTCAAGCGCGACCTCGAATCCGTGGTGAAGAGCGAGGACTTCGAGAAGGCCGCGGAGATCCGGGACCGCATCAAGACCCTCGAGCTCGAGCTCAACCGATGAAAGTCGAAGAACTGCTCAGCCAGTCCGGCGAGTGGCTCAAGGGCACCGGTCCCGAGAGCGACGTGGTGATCTCCAGCCGCGTCCGCCTGGCCCGCAACCTCCACCGATTCCAGTTCCTGACCGTCGCCACCCCCCAGATCCGCGCCGAGATCGAACGCTTCATCCGCCCGCGGCTGGAGGAGGGGAAGCTCCCGCGCAAGCTGGTCTACTGGGCGCTGGGCGAACTCTCGTCGGTCGAGCGCGCGCTGCTCGTGGAGCGCCACCTGATCAGCCGCGAGCACGAGAAGGCGGACGGCGACCGCGGCGTGGCGGTGGGCGCCGACGAGGCGATCTCCATCATGGTGAACGAGGAGGACCACCTCCGGCTCCAGGTGATCCGCTCCGGCCTCCAGCTCGACGAGGCCTACGACGAGATCGACCGGATGGACACGGCGCTCGAGGGCTCGCTCAACTACGCCTTCAGCCCGCAGTTCGGATACCTCACGGCCTGCCCCACGAACGTGGGCACGGGGCTGCGGATCTCGGTGATGATGCACCTGCCGGCGGCGGTGCTCTCCAAGCAGATGGAGAAGGTCCTTCAGTCGCTCCAGCGGCTCAACTACACGGTCCGCGGCTTCTACGGCGAAGGCACCCAGCCGCTCGGCGACTTCTACCAGGTCTCCAACCAGATCACGATGGGCAAGTCCGAGCGGGACATCATCTCGGAGCTCAAGAAGGTCATCCCGGAGATCCTCAAGTTCGAGCGCTCCTGGCGCCACAAGCTCCTGGAGGACGAGCCGCGCAAGCTGGAGGACCGCGTGTGGCGGGCCTACGGCATCCTGAAGCACGCCCGCCGGATCAGCTCCGAGGAGGCGACGGACCTGCTCTCCGCGCTGCGCCTGGGGCTCACGCTCAACGTGATCACCGGCATCCCCCACAAGGTGCTCAACGAGCTCTTCATCTTCACCCAGCCCGCTCACCTGCAGAAGATCGAGCGGAGGATCCTCGATCCCGACGAGCGCGACGCCGTGCGGGCCGAGTTCATCCGCCGCCGCCTCGAAGGCCTCTAGAGCCGGAAGGGCCGGCCCCGTCCCCAGCCCGCTTTTTCTGATCTTTTTTCGCGACCGCCCCACTTTTCCTGCAGAGTTTTTCGCCCCTGGCCGCACTCCCCGGGTGGAGGACGACCATGAAGGCGAAACGACGCGGAATCGCGCTCATCCTGGTGCTGGGGGCGCTCGCGCTCCTGGCCCTGCTCGCGACCACGTTCGCCACCCTGTCGGGCGTCGAACGGAAGGTATCGCAGAACTACGCCGACACGGTCCGCGCACGCCTGGCCGCCGAGTCGGGCGTCGAGGCGGCCCTCGCGCTCCTCCAGCAACGCCTGCTCCGCGGCTCGCTCTGGACGGAGAGCTCCTGGAGCGTCGCCGACGGCCGCCCGATCCGCGTCGACGGCGCGGAGATCCGCGACGCGGGCTTCATCGTCGACACCGAGTTCCACCGCGTCCGCATCTCGGACGCCCAGTCCCGCATCCACGTGAACGACGGCGCGTCCGGGGGGCCGGAACACTCGGTGAGCCGAAACCTCCGGCGGATCCTGAACATCCTCGGCGCGCAGCCTTCCGTGGACGTGCCGGAACTCGGAGACAAGATCCTCCGGTTCCGGCCGTCCACGGGTTACGCCAGCGCCTTCGACCTGATCACCGCGCTCGGGGGCGACGCCGCGGCGCTGGAGCGCGTCCGCCCCTTCGTCAGCGTCCGCGCCTGGTCCGATCCCGACGTCTGCAATCCAGTTCCCCTCTCATCGGAGACGGCCCGCCTTTACGCCGTGGATTTCCCCCGCCCGTCGGGTGAAGGCGGGCCGCTCTTCCGCTTCGGCCACCAGAGGAACTTCCGGGGCGAGCCGCTGGCGGCGCCGCTCCTCTTCTTCGACCCGCAGAACCCCGATCCCTCCCACAACAAGGTCTGGGGCCGCGACTCGCTCAACCCCGGCTGGATCGAGATCGTGCGCCGCTCTCCTGTGAACGTGAACAGCGCCCCGCGCGAGGTGCTGATGGCGCTGATCACGGATCTCGAAGGCTTCCTCCTCGTGGAACGGCGCCGCGACCTTTTGCCCTCGGGCCGCGGCGCCGACTCCACTTCTCCCTGCGCCAGCCCCGGGTCGGCCTACGCCTGGACCTCGCTGCGCTACCGCTACGACGGCCGTGAGGACGCCGGCGACGAGTGCGGGCTGCTGTACCGGACGCTCCCCTTCACCGGGCCGGGCGGGAGAAGCAGGGGCGGGATCCCGGCCGCCGCGGTCGTCGACGAGATCCTCGCCTGCCGGGAGCGGAAGGGGGACTACGCCGCGCTTCCTTTCGGAGGCCCCTTCGGAAGCTGGGCGCAGTTCAACCGCTTCGTCGACGCCCTCGTCGAGAAGGGGCTGCTCGTCGACCGGCGCGCGGACTGTTTCTGGGACATCGATGCGTCGGGAAACCGGATTCCGGGCTCGCCGCTCCAGCTCGCGGCGGCGTCGCAGGCGCTCGCCGACGTCCTCAAGGCGAACTTCAACCCCAACCTCCACCTGAACGAGCTCAATCCGGACCGCAGCCTGTTCACCCACGTCGACAAGACCGATCTCCTCGTCAACTCCACCGAGTTCTGCTTCACCCCCATGGGCAGCTTCGAGATCGAGTCCGAGGGGCGCGTCGTAAGGCCTCTCGACGGCGGCGATCACGAGACCCTCGCGACGAAGAAGGTCGTCGCCCTCGTCCGGCTCTTCGATGCGGCGAGGGAGACCTCGCAGGCGCAGTTCACGCGGGGCGAGTGCTCCGCCCGCCGCTCGAACCCGGAGACGAACAACAACCTCGCGCTCGAACTCGGGCCGGAGCCGGACAACGGCCGGGCCCCCTCCGAGGCCGCCTACGAGGGCTACGTGCAGCTCTCGAGCGTGGGGTCCAATTTCTCGAAGTCCGAGACGAAGCCGCGCGGGGCGCTCTGGACCACGCTGAGCGACGCGTCGTTCTACCCGGGCGCGACTACGATGGCCCCCGGCGGCGCCCACCTGGGGTCGGTGATCCACGCCCACTTCCAGCTCGACCATGCCGCCCATCACCACGCGAGCCGCAACGGCCTGACCTGGCCGCCCTATTGGGACGGCTTCCGCCTGCCCCAGGGCGCCTGGCAGACCTCCTTCGGCCGCCGCGGCACGCTCGGGCGCAACTGGGCGGACCGGACCGAGACCCTGTCGTCGCCCTATTCGCCCGTGGATTCCACCCGCGCCGGGATGGCCGACCGCTACCGTCTCGCGCGGAGCTGGAGCGGCGCGCCCCCGGCGGGCGTCGAGGCGGCGCCCGGCGATCTCCGCCTCGACGGCGCCTACGTCGAGCGCGACTCCGCGTTCGGCTACTGGATCGACGAGAACGTCAGCTTCAACTTCAACGAAGGGACGGCCGCGTTCTGGATCAAGCCGGCGTTCTCCCCGGAGTCGACCGCCAAGCGCCGCACGCTGCTGTCGCTGAGCCGCTATCACGCGGCGCTCCCCGGGTTCATGAACCCGTCGCCCTTCGGGCTCTTCTTCGTCCCTCCCCACGGAGGAGACGCGTCGCTCCCGCCGACCTACGCCGGCGGCCTGTCGCGCTTCCGCCCCTCGTCGCTCGCCTTCGGCTTCGGCTTCTCGTCCGCCACCGGCTACAGCTGGGAGATGGGAGGACCGGCCGAGGACAAGGCGACGGACCACGCCTTCGTCTTCAGCCCGACGCTCAAGGACGCCTTCCGCGCCCACGAATGGACGCACGTCGCGGTTACCTGGGACAATCCCCGCGGCAAGCTGCCGAACGGCGACACGGTGAAGATCTACGTGAACGGCCGCGTGCTGCCGGGCACGACGGGGATGACGCACCTCTTTGCGCAGGAGGGGCAGCCCTTCCAGAATACGCCCTGGTGGTCGGTCCATTCGCTGCAGGCGCTCTTCCCGGGGGCGAAGCAGGCGGGCTGGGTGAAGAACACGATCCGCCTCGGGGGCGAGCCCTCGAAGTTCCTCGATCTCCCCGGCGACGCCGGTCTCCTCCCGGCCAACTTCAGCGCGGACGCGACCTTCGACGAGTTCTATCTCTGGATGGACCGGGGCGGCTGGTACAACGGCGGCCTCTGGGGGCTGCAGCAGCTCTGGACCCGAGGCCGTTACTACCGGCCGGACGACCGCGATCCCGCCGACGCGCGATTCACCTCGGGTCCGATCCTGTTCGGCCCCGCGGAGTCCCGGAGTCCCGCGAAGAAGCGGCTGCTCGGGGTTTCCTGGACGGAGCTCGCGGGG
>JACQFK010000404.1 GCA_016200125.1 Planctomycetota bacterium | reverse complement strand
TCCCACCCGCGGCGGACTCGCCAGCACCCTGAACGAACTGGCCCAGGCCTCCGGCGTGGGCGTCCGCATCGAGGAGGAGAGGATCCCGCTCAAGCCCGAAGTCCAGGGCGCCTGCGAGATCCTCGGGCTAGATCCGCTCTACGTCGCCAACGAGGGCAAGTTCGTGGCGGTCGTCTCCGCGGCGGAGAGCGAGAAGCTGGTCGGGACCCTGCGGGAGCATCCGCTCGGCCGCAACGCGGCGGTCGTCGGAGAGATCCTGCCGGACGGTGCCGGCATCGTGCGGTCGAAGTCGCGCATCGGAGGCGAGCGGATCGTCAGCCTGCTCGCCGGCGAACCCTTGCCCCGGATCTGCTGAGGAGAAGCCATGGCGGGAGACCCTGTCCGGGAAATCGACGTCCTCTGGATCACCGCAGGCCTGGGCTGCGACGGCGACACCATCGCCATGACCGCCGCCACGCAGCCGAGCCTCGAGGATCTCGTGCTCGGCATCATCCCGGGGATCCCGAAGGTCCGCTTCCACAATCCCGTCCTGGCCTACCAGGTCGGCGAGGATTTCCTCGCCCCCTTCCGCCGCGCCGAGGAGGGAAAGCTCGGACCCTTCATCCTGGTCGTCGAGGGCTCGATCCCGAACGAGAAGATCAAGGCGGAGGGCTACTGGGCGGCGCTCGGCAACGACCTGAAGACCGGCCAGCCCCGTCCGACCTGCGACTGGATCGACCGCCTCGCGCCTCAGGCCTGGGCGGTCCTCGCCGCGGGGACCTGCGCGACCTACGGCGGGATCCACGCGATGGCCGGGAATCCGACGGGCGCGATGGGGCTGCCCGACTACCTGGGCTGGGGCTGGAAGTCGAAGGCGGGCCTCCCCATCGTCTGCGTGCCGGGCTGCCCCGTCCAGCCCGACAACTTCATGGAGACCGTCCTCTACCTCCTGAAGCAGGCGGCCGGCAAGGCGCCGATGATCCCGCTGGACGACAAGCTGCGGCCCACCTGGCTCTTCGCCGCGACCACCCACGAGGGCTGCGACCGGGGCGGCCGCTACGAGCAGGCGGAGTTCGCCAAGCTCTTCGGCCACTCCGAGTGCATCGTGAAGCTCGGCTGCTGGGGCCCGGTGGTCCAGTGCAACGTGGGCAAGCGGGGCTGGATGGGCGGCATCGGCGGCTGCCCCAACATCGGCGGCATCTGCATCGGCTGCACGATGCCCGGCTTCCCCGACAAGTTCATGCCCTTCATGGACCAGCCGCCCGGCTCGCACCTCTCCGCGGCGGGCGTCACGACCTACGGGAAGGCGATCCGGGCGCTCCGCCGCTTCAACCGCGATTCGCTCAACGTCGAGCCGGCCTGGCGGAAGACCGGGTCCGAGCTCAAGTCCGGTTACAAGCCCTCGACGGGAGGCCATCGATGAGCAGCCCCCAGAGCCCCGAACTGGTCGACATGTCCTGGGATCCCATCACGCGCATCGTCGGCAGCCTCGGGCTCTACACGAAGATCGACTTCGCCAACCGGCGGGTGGCCGACTGCAGGAGCACCTCGTCCATCTTCCGGGGCTACAGCCTGTTCATGCAGGGAAAGGATCCGCGCGACGCCCACTTCATCACGAGCCGGATCTGCGGCATCTGCGGCGACAACCACGCGACCTGCGCCGTCTACGCGCAGAACATGGCCTTCGGGGTGAAGCCGCCCCACCTGGCGGAATGGATCATCAACCTCGGCGAGGCGGCCGAGTACATGTTCGACCACAACCTGTACCAGGACAACCTGGTCGGCGTGGACTACTGCGAGCGGATGGTCCGTGAGACCAACCCGTCGGTCCTGGCCCGGGCCGAGAAGACCGAGGCGCCCAACGCCCGCATCCACGGCTTCCGCACGATCGCCGACATCATGCGCACGCTCAATCCCTTCGAAGGGGCCTTCTACAAGGAGGCCCTGCACATGAGCCGGGTCACGCGCGAGATGTTCTGCCTGATGGAGGGCCGCCACGTCCATCCGTCGACGCTCTATCCGGGCGGCGTCGGCACGGTCCCCAGCGTCCAGCTCTTCAGCGACTATCTCGTGCGGCTGCTCAAGTACGCCGACTTCGTAAAGCGCGCGGTGCCGCTCCACGACGACCTCTTCGACTTCTTCTACCAGGCGCTCCCCGGCTACGAGGCCGTCGGACAGCGGCGCATCCAGCTCGGCTGCTGGGGCTCCTTCCAGAACCCCGACGTGTGCGACTTCAAGTACGAGTCGATGTCCCGCTGGGGCCGGGCGATGTACGTCACCCCGGGCATCGTGGTCGACGGCAAACTCCTCACGACCGACCTCGTCGAGATCAACCTGGGCATCCGCATCCTGCTCGGCAGCTCCTTCTACGAGGACTGGCAGGACCGGGAGGTCTTCGTCAAGACCGACCCCCTGGGCAACCCGGTGGACCGCCGGCACCCCTGGAACCAGACGACCGTTCCCCGGCCCCAGAAGCGCGACTTCGCGAAGAACTACACCTGGACCATGTCGCCCCGCTGGTTCGACAAGAAATCAGGCCAGCATCTCCCGCTCGACACCGGCGGCGGCGCCCTCGCCCGGCTCTGGGTGACCGCGCTCGCCGGAACCGTCGACACGGGAAGCATCAAGGCCACCGG
>JACQFK010000403.1 GCA_016200125.1 Planctomycetota bacterium | reverse complement strand
GAGAAGGGCGAGCGCTCCACCCGCTTCGACATCGCGGTCGCGAGCGAGGTGATGGCGATCCTCGCGCTGTCGACCTCCTACGACGACCTGCGGCTCCGGCTCGGCCGGATCCTCGTGGGGCGCAGCCGGGACGGCGCGCCGGTCTCGTCGGAGGACCTGAAGGGCGCCGGGGCGATGGCGGTGCTCCTGCGCGACGCCTTCAAACCCAACCTGCTCCAGACGATCGAGAACACGCCGGCCTTCATCCACGCGGGGCCCTTCGGCAACATCGCGCACGGCAACAGCTCGGTGATCGCCGATCTGATCGCCGTCCGCTGCGCCGACTTCGTCGTCACCGAGAGCGGCTTCGGCGCCGACCTGGGCTTCGAGAAGTTCGTGGACATCAAGTGCCGGGTGAGCGGGCTCGCGGCGGACGCGGCGATGATCGTCGCGACGGTCCGCGCCTGCAAGCTGCACGGCGGGAGCTACGGCGTGAAGCCGGGCCGGCCCCTTCCGGGGGCCCTGCTGGCGGAAAACGTCGACGCGGTGGAGAAGGGGAGCGCGAACCTCGCGCGGATGATCGGGATCGTCCGGCGCGCGGGCGTCCCGGCCGTGGTCGCGATCAACCGCTTCCCGGACGACACGGAGCGGGAGATCGAGGCCGTCGTCCGCGCCGCGAAGGCGGCGGGCGCCGCGGGCGTGGAGATCATCGAAGCCTACGGGCGGGGCGGGGCGGGCGCGGAGGCGGCGGCCCGGGCCGTCGCGAAGGCCTGCGAAACCCCCTCGGAATGCCGCCCCTTCTACGACGTCACCCGGCCGGTCCGCGAGAAGATCGAGACGATCGCGCGCGACGTCTACGGCGCCGACGGGGTCGACTTCTCCCCCCGCGCGGAAGAGGAGATCGACCGCTACACGGCGTGGGGCCTGGGCGGCCTGCCGGTCTGCATGGCGAAGACGCACCTTTCGATCTCGCACGACTCGAAGCTCCGCGGGGCGCCCACGGGCTTCCGCGTGCCGATCCAGCAGGTCCGCGCCTCCGCGGGAGCCGGATTCCTCTATCCGCTCCTCGGGGACGTGATGACGATGCCCGGTCTGCCCACGGAGCCGGCGTCGGAGCGCATGGACATCGACGAGAACGGCAACCTGATCGGGCTGAACCCATGAGTGCGCAGCTGCTGACCTCGAAGGACGCGCAGCCGCTGCGCGACGCGGCGCTCCAGGAGCTGAAGCAGCTGGCCGCGCCGCCGAAGGTCGTCGCCGTCCACAATCCCGAAAGTCCGGCGGCGCGCTACTACCTGCGTGCGCAGAAGAAGACCTGCGCCGAGGCCGGCGTGGCCTACGAGGTCCGCGCCCTCGAGCCCGGATCGACCCAGGCGGGCATCCTCGCGCTCATCCGCGACCTGAACCGCGACCCGCAGGTCACGGGCATCACGGTCCACACGCCGCTTCCTTCGGGAGTCGACCCGGACGCGGTGATGGGAGCGATCGCGCCCTCGAAGGACATCGAGGGGATCCATCCGGAGAACCTCGGGCGGCTGGCCTTCGGCGCGCACCGGCCCGCGCCCTGCGCGGCCAGCGCCGCCGTGGAGCTCGCGCGCCTCGCGCGGCCGAGCTTCAAGGGGCTCGACGCCGTGATCGTGGGCCGGAGCGCCCTGGTGGGGAAGGCGATCGCGCTGCTCCTGCTCCAGTCGAAGGCCGAGGCGCCCACGCCGACGCTCTGCCACACCGCCACGGCGGATCTCGGCGCCCACACGCGCCGGGCCGACCTGCTGTTCGCCGCGGCGGGCCGGGCGGGGCTGATCCGCGGGGACATGATCAAGCCCGGCGCCGTGGTCATCGACGTCGGCATCAACGAGACCAAGGACGGCAAGCTCGTGGGCGACGTCGTCTTCGACGAGGCGAAGGAGATCGCCGGCGTGATCACGCCGGTGCCGGGCGGCGTGGGCCCCGTCTGCCACTCCATCCTGCTGCGCAACATCGCCGCCTGCGCGCGCCGGGCTAGCGTCCCATCGCCTTCTTGATCGCCGCCACGGTCAGCTCCGCCCGGTAGGCCACGATCTTCCGGCCCCACTCGATCGTCTTCTCCAGCGGCGCGAGCTCCACCCCGTTGATCCGGTACTTACCCGCCGCGATCCGCTCCTTCATCCGCACCGTGGTCGGATCGACGAGCGCCATCTGCGCCTCCATGGCGAAGTCGTCGTGATGGCCCTCCGGCACCTCCTGGATGCCCTGCTCCCTGATCCACTTCGCGAGGCCGCCGTAGTCGTAGTACTCGGGGATGAAGTGGACCCGCGTCTTCCCGTCGACCCACTTGGCGCTCAGGTCCGCCGCGACTTTCTTCATCCCGGCCTGGTTTCCGCCGCTGTCGCCGATCATGATGACGTGCTTGAAGCCGTGGGTGCGGAAGCTGGCGCAGATGTCGGTCAGCAGGCTCCGGAAGGTCTCCTCGGTCACGCTGATCGAGCCCGGGTACTTCATGTGGCCGGTCGGCGGGTCGATGTCGCCCTCGGGGACGAAGGCCACGATGGGCGCGATCAGCGCGTTCCCGAGCCTGGCCGCGATCGCCTGCGTGGTGGCGCGGAGCACGACGTTGTGCTTTCCGGTCGCGAGGTAGGGCCCGTTCTGCTCGACGCCGCCGGTGGCGACGATCACCGTATCCTTGCCCGCCTTGAGGGCGTCGCGGACCTCCATCCAGGTCATCTCTTCGACGAACAGCGTCTCGTGGGCGGCGATGGGCCGCGGAGCGTCGGGGTCGGGGGTCATCGGGGTGGGTTTCTTGTCCTGGACCGCGGCGGACAGGAGTCCCGCGGCCAGGATCGCCAGACTTGCGGCGGCGAAGTTTCGCATGAGAGTTCCCTCCTTCATCGACCGATGGCCTTCCGGATGGCGGCGACGGCGAGATCCGCGCGGAACTCCAGGATCCTGCGGCCCCATTCGATCGTCTTCGCGGCCGGGGCGAGCTCCACGCCGTTGATGCGGAACTTCCCCGCCGCGATCCGCTGCTTCATCCGCACGGTCGTCGGGTCGATGGCCATCAGTTGCGCTTCCATCATGAAGTCGTCGTGGAAGCCCTCGTCCGTCTGCTTGAGCCCCTGCTTCTCGAGCCAGGGGGTCACGACGTCGTCGTCGTAGTACTCGGGTATATAGTGGACCTTCGTCCGGCCGTCCGTCCACTTCTTCGCCAGGTCGGCCGCGACCTGTTCGAGGCCGTCCTGAGTCATCCCGTGGTCGCCGATCAGGAGGATGTGGCGGAAGCCGTGGGTCCGGAGGCTCGAGCAGACGTCGACGAGCAGGCGGCGGAAGGTCTCCTCGGATACTCCCAGGGTCCCGGGGTATTTCATGTGGTCGGTCGGCGGATCGAAATCCCCCTCGGGAACGAAGGCGACGATCGGCGCGATCAGGGCGTTGCCGAGCTTCACTGCGATCGTCTGCGCGGCGGCGCGGACGACGTAGTTGTGCTTGCCGGTCGCGACGTAGGGCCCGTTCTGCTCGATGCCGCCGGCGGCGACCAGGACGCTGTCCATGCCGGAGCGGAGGGCGTCGCGGACCTCCATCCAGGTCATTTCCTCGATGAAGAGCGTGCGGTGGGCGGCGATGGGCCGCGTCCCCTCCGGGTCGGGCGTCATCGGATCCGGGACCCCTTCCCGGCAGGAGGCGGCGAGCAGCGTTGCCGCGATGATCGCCCGCCGCATGCGCTTCTCCTTTCTGACTGATGCCTGATACTTAATGCTTTCTTGTGGTGTACAATTTTCCCCGCGGGAGGCTTCCGGTCATGGCGGGGAATTCGAGCGGTCGGGCCCAGTATACCGTCGCCTGCAGCTGCGGCGCCAATCTGACGCTGGACGCCCGGTCCTTCGGCAAGCCGCGCCCCTGCCGTTGCGGAGCCAGCGTCACCGTCGCCTGGGGACGCGATCCGAAAAGCCGCAAGACCGTGCCGGTCGCCATGACCCAGAAGAAGGCGGCGCCGAAGGCGACGGCCGCGGCGCCCGCCGCGCCCGCCGCGCCGCAGGACCTCGTCAAAGCGCTCTGCGGATGCGGCAACAGCAAGCGCGTCCCGGCGTCGCAGAGCAGGAACCCGCCGCGCTGCATCTGCGGCAAGCTGATGAGGATCGAGGAGGCCCCGCCGCCGCCCAAGGCGATCGGCAAGATCCAGAAGTTCGAGCGGGCGAAGCCTTCGGCACCGCTCCTGCCGCTTCACCTCCGCGCCCCGCTCAAGGCGCGCGTGAAGAAGGGGGCGCAGTTCTTCGACTGCGTCTGCGGCGACCGGGTCCTCATCCGCGCGGGGACGGAGAGCCGTCCCATCCAGTGTCCCGCCTGCGACCGATTCCACGTCGTCGAGATCGACGCGCCGCCCCCGCCGGGACCCGCCCCGGTGCCGGGGGCGAAGCCGCGCGGAGCCGCGCCGCCCCCGACGCGGCCTCTCACGCTGGGCGAATTCCTCTGCCAGTGCGGCGAGATCCAGCCTCCGCGCACCTCGCGGACGGGCCGGGACTTCGCCTGCAAGAAGTGCGGCCGCAAGGGCCACGTGGAGATCGACAAGGATCCGGAGACCCAGGGGGTCAAGATGCGGCCCATCTTCACGTCGGGTCCTACTGCGGCGCCCGCGGCGGCCGCCGCCGCGCCGGGAGCGCCGCCGCCTCCTCCCCCGGCGGGCTCGCCCGCCTGGACCTGCACCTGCGGCCGGGCGATCGAGGCGCACGTCGTGATGTCGAAGAGCGACGCGTCCTGCCCGGGCTGCGGCCGCCGGATCCGCCTCGAGAAGTGGCGCCACCCGCACTCCACGATGACCATGATCAAGCCCGTCTTCAGCGACCCGCCTCCGGCGGCAAAGGCGCCCTCTTCGGCGCCCGCGCCCGCGGTGGGGGATCTGGTATCCTTCGAAGAGCTCGAGCCGATGGAGATGTCCTTTACGGAGGCGGCGGTCTTCGAGACCGCGGCAGGCTCGCACGAGGGCGACGCGCCTCCCGCCGTCGACGCCGACGCGCAGATCGTCCCCTGCGAGTGCGGCGCCGAGCTCCTGCTCTCCGCGGACGACGCCGGCCACACCATCCAGTGCCCGGCCTGCGGGGACACGATGACCGTCGAGGGGACGTCGGACGCGCAGACCGGCGCAGTGACGCTCGCGCTGCGCGTCGTGGGCGCCCTCGACGATCCCGACTGGAAGCTCGAGGAGTTCCAGTAGGCGGCCGCGGCTCTAACGAATGGAGCGGGCGATCCCCACCACGAGCCCCAGGCCGACGAGAATCAGGGCGATCCAGATCCACCAGGGGAGGGAGGCGCGGGCGCCGGGCGTGACGTAGTCGCCGCAGGAGGGGCAGCGCGGCGAATCGCCGTACATCTCCGCGTGGCAGTTGGGGCACCGGAAGACGCCGGCGTCGTCCGCTTCGGGATGGTACTCCGGCACTCCGTCGTCGAAGTCCCCGTCGCCTTCGGAATCGATCGTGTGCTTCATCCTAGGCCTGCGACCTGTACCAGGCGATGAACTCGCGGAGGCCCTCCTCGATGGCGACCTTGGGCGCGTAGCCCAGCCGGCTCCGGGCCTTGTCGATCGAGGCGAAAGTCCGCTTCACGTCCCCGGGTTGCTCGGGCATCTGCCGGATCTTCGGGGCCCGGCCGACGTTCTCGCCGATCAGCTCGATCAGCCGCCGGAGCGGGATCGTCCGCGACTCCCCCAGATTGTAGACCCCGTAGGGCTCGGGATGCGCGATCGCCCCGAGGATTCCCTCGACGATGTCCGTGACGTACGTGTAGTCCCGCTCGGTCGTTCCGTCGCCGAACATCGGGATCTCGCGGCCCTGGGAAACGGCGGCGGTGAAGGCGTGGATCGCCATGTCGGGCCGCTGGCGGGGCCCGTAGGCGGTGAAGAAGCGCAGGCAGGTCGCCTGGATCCCGTGCAGATGCGAATAGACGCGGACGTAGTGTTCGCCCAGCAGTTTCGTCACGCCGTAGAAGGAGATCGGCCGGAGGTTGTCGTCGTCCTCGCGGAAGGGCGCCGCGGCGTCGCCGTACACCGAGGAGCTCGACGCGAACACGAAGCGACCGACCCCCGCCTTCCGGCAGGCCTCGAGGAGCCCGAGCGTGCCGGCCACGTTGACCGACTCGTAGAGCGCGGGGTTGCTCTGCGACGGCCGCACGCCCGCGCGCGCGGCGAGATGGACGACCAGGCCGGGTTTTTCCTGCGCGACGATCCCCGCCGACTCGCGGATGTCTCGCTCGTGGAGCCGGAAGCCCCCCTTGGGGAGGTTGCGCCGCTTGATTGCCGGGTCGTAATAGTCGTTGAAGTCGTCGATGACCGCGACGTCGTCGCCTCGGGCGAGCAGACGTTCGAGGAGATGGGACCCGATGAACCCCGCCCCTCCTGTCAGGAGGATCTTCATGGGGCTAGCGCGAGGTCAGCTTCCCCTGGAAGAGGGAGAGGAAGGCCACGTAGGTGAAGCCGGTGAAGAAGAGCATCTGGAAGGGGATGGCGCCGTACATGCCGTTGAGGAACGAGTAATAGATGACCCAGCCGAAGCCCAGGCCGATGAGCAGCTCGACGAAGGGGAGGAACTTCTTGAAGGTCACCTTGTACTTCTTCGACACGAAGCTCTCGCGGGAGGCCTGCAGGGCGTACTTCGGCGTCCGCACGAACTCGCCGCCGCGGGTGAAGAAGCCCTCGACCACCGCGCGCGCGTTCGAGAGGCACATGCCGATGCCCATGGCGAGCAGGAAGGGCGTGTAGAAGATCGTCCGCACCACGCCGCGCCAGCCGTAGATCTCGCGCTGCGAGGCGAGGTAGAAGATGCAGACCGAGAGGGTCGCGAGCGCGAAGACCGCCAGGTCGAGCAGCACGCTCGTCTTCATGTCCAGCTTCGGGCGGAAGTAGGTCACGGGGAAGAGCATGAGCGTCAGGAGCAGGGTGAGGATGTAGGCGGTGTTGCCGGTCAGGTGGAGCGCGCCCTCCATCTTCACGTGGAAGGGGATGCGCGCCTGAAGGACGTCGGCGAGCAGCTTCTTGGAGGTCTGCATCGAGCCCTTGACCCAGCGATGCTGCTGGCTCTTGAAGCCGTTCATGTCGACCGGCAGCTCCGCGGGCGTCACCACCCAGGGGAGGAAGACGAAGCGCCAGCCCTTGAGCTGGGCGCGGAACGACAGGTCGAGGTCCTCCGTGAGCGTGTCGTGCTGCCAGCCGCCGGCGTCGGCGATCGTGCTCTTGCGCCACATGCCCGCCGTGCCGGAGAAGTTGAAGAAGCGGCCGCCGCGGTTCCGGGCGGCGTGCTCCATCATGAAGTGGCCGTCCAGGAAGACCGACTGGAGCCGCGTGAGGAACGAGTATTCCTTGTTGATGTGGCCCCAGCGGGCCTGGACGCAGCCGACCTTGTCCTCGGTGAAGTAGTGGATCGTCTTCTGGAGGAAGTCGGGCTGGGGGACGAAGTCCGCGTCGAAGAGCGCCACGAAGTCGCCCTTGGCGGTGGCCAGGCCGTGGTCGAGCGCGCCCGCCTTGTAGCCCGTGCGGTCGCTGCGGTGGATGTACTCGATGTCCACGCCCCGCGCCTTCCACTCCTCGACCTTCTTCCGGGCCACCTCGACGGTCTCGTCCGTCGAGTCGTCGAGCACCTGGATCTGGAGCTTCTCGCGCGGGTAATCGATCAGGCAGGAGGCGTCGATCAGCCGTTCCGCCACGTACATCTCGTTGTAGATCGGGAGCTGCACCGTCACGGGGGGCAGCTGCTCAAATGTCTTCTCGATCTTCGGATCGCGCTTGGCGTGGCGGTAGTAGAGGTACACCATGAGATAGCGATGGAACCCGTAAAGGCACAGAACGCCGAGCACCACGAAGTAGGTGTACATGACGACCAGTCCGATGGTGTTGCCCGTGCCCGTGATCGGAAGCGCCAGAAGCGACTTCACCTTCCGTCCCTCGCCTGTCTCTCGAATGAATTGAGTCGGTATTATATTCGCGCGCGACGGGGGGTCAAGGGTAAAATCCTCGCGATGAGATGCTTACGATTGACTCACGTCAATCTCCGCGTCGACCGGCTCGACGCCGCGGTCAAGTTCTACACGGAGGTCATGGGGCTGGAGCCCGTTCCCCGGCTGGACCGCGGCGGCAAGGGCGCCTGGTTCCAGCTGGGCGACTGCCAGGTCCACATCGCGGAGGACCCCGCCGCGCAGCCGCGGTCGAAGCGCCATTTCGCCGTCGAGGTGGCCGACCTCGCCGAGGCGCGGCGGACGGCCGAGCAACACGGCGCGGAAATCGACCAGGAGGAGGCCGGGCGCTTCTGGATGCGCGATCCGTCGGGCAACCGGATCGAAGTGGTGCAGCCCCGATGAAGGTCGCCGTCCAGCTCTTCGGCCCCCTCGCTGAGCAGGCCGGGAAGCCGCGGCTCGAGGTGGTCGTGACCGGCACGACGGTCGGCGACGTGGCGGCAGCGACGGGCCTCAAGCTCGACCGTTCGGTGCGCTTCGCCCTGGGGACCGACTATGTCGACGCGTCGGCGACGGTTCGCGAAGGCGACGTGGTGTCGCTCATCCCTCCCGTGGGAGGCGGCTGATGTTCAAGGTCACGACCGAGCCCCTCTCGATCGACGAAGCCTACGCGGCGGTGCGGCGCGACGGCTGCGGCGCGGTGGCGCTCTTCGTGGGCACGGTGCGCGACCATCACGAGGGGAAGAAGGTGACGGCCATCTCCTACAGCGCCTTCAAGGAGATGGCGGAGAAGGAGTTCGCCGCCATCGCCGCCGAGGCCGAGAAGCGCTGGAAGACGGGCGCGATGCACATCGCCCACCGGACGGGGTCGCTCGCGATCGGGGACGCGAGCGTCGTGATCGCGGTCTCGTCGCCTCACCGGGCCGAGGCCTTCGAGGCCTGCCGCTACGCGATCGAGACCCTCAAGAAGATGGCGCCGATCTGGAAGGAAGAATTCTACGAGACGGGCAAGGCCTGGATCAGCGGATGAAATCACTCACCGAGCATCTCTGGTTCGAGACGAAGGAGCGCGTGGAGTTCATCAACATCACGCCGACCGTCGAGGACCTGGTCCGCAGGAGCGGCGTGAAGGAGGGGATGGTCCTCGTCAACGCGATGCACATCACCGCGAGCGTCTTCATCAACGACGACGAGCGCGGGCTCCACAACGACTTCAAGCGCTTCCTCGACCGGCTGGCGCCCTACGAGCCGACCTCGCAGTGGCGCCACAACGACACCGGGGAGGACAATGCCGACGCCCACCTGAAGCGCCAGCTCTTCGGCCGCGAGGTGGTGGTGGCGGTCACGGCCGGCAAGCTCGACTTCGGCCCCTGGGAACAGATCTTCTACGGCGAGTTCGACGGGAAGCGCCGCAAGCGGGTGCTCGTCAAGGTCATCGGGGAATGAGCGGGTCGTCGCGCGTGGAGCAGACGTCGGTCTACTTCCATCTCTCGAGCGAGACGCCCTGCCTGAACTTCGCCACCAATCCCGACGATCCGGGACACGAGCAGCGCTTCCACCGGGAGTGGACGGAGAAGGCGACCGAGTGGCTCGTCCGGGCGCGGCTGCTCCTCGATCAGCGCTTCTCCCTGCTCGCGGCGGCGCCGGATCCGGAGTGGCCGATCGTGGCCTACGAAGAGCGGTATCCGCTGTGGCGGTCGTACCGGCCGCCGGAGACGCCTCCTCCGTGGAGGCTCAACTTCCTGGGGATGAACGGACCCGGATTGACGCAGGTGACGATCGCGTTCTCCCGGCTGCCGTCCGAGGAGGCGAAGGAGCGGCTCAAGCAGGAACTCGTCAAGGTCCTGGGGGAATGATTATGGTCAAGATCCTGGCCTTCGCGGGCAGCACCCGCGGCGAATCCTTCAACAAGAAGCTGATCAAGGTCGCGGTCGAAGGCGCTCGCGCGGCGGGCGCCGAGGTGACGCTCGTCGACCTGCGCGACTTCCCGATGCCGCTCTTCGACGGCGACCTCGAGGCGGCCTCGGGCCTGCCCGAGCAGGCGAAGCGGCTGAAGAAGCTGTTCCTCGGGCACGACGGCCTGATGATCTCCTCGCCCGAGTACAACAGCTCGATCCCCGGCGTCCTCAAGAACGCGATCGACTGGGTGTCCCGCTCCGAGCCGGGCGAATCGGCGCTGTCGGCCTTCGTCGGGAAGACGGCCGTCCTGATGAGCGCGTCGCCGGGCCAGCTCGGGGGGAGCCGCGCCCTCGTCGTGGTGCGGATGATGCTGGGCAACATCAAGGTGATCGTGCTGCCCGACCAGGTCTCCGTCTCGAAGGCGAACGAGGCGTTCAACTCCGACGGCTCGCTCAAGGACGCGAAGCAGGCCGCGTCGGTCCAGAAGCTGGGGAAGACGCTCGCGGAGACGATCGCGAAGCTGAAGGGCTAGCGTCCCGCGGCGATGTCGTTGAGCACCCCGTGGAAGCGGCCGTGCTCGGCGGCGACTTCCGGGCTCGACTGGACCAGCGCAAGATAGCGCGTCGAGAAGGGGTCGCCTTCGGCGACGAGCAGACCGTCGATCCTCTTCCGCATCCCGGCGACGTCCGGGGCCGCCGGGGGAGGCAGGACGCGGCCCACCAGGTCCTCGATTTCCACGATCAGCCGCGTCATGGGCTGCAGCCAGGCGAAGGCCGGATCGTTGGCGACCAGCGTGAAGAGGGCGTAGGGGTTGGCCACCCGGCCGTTCACCCGCTCGTAGTCGCGCTGGGTCGAGTCGATGAGCGCCTTGTGGAGCACCCGCATCGCCGCCGCCATCCGGTCGAGCTTCGTCCGCGCGGATCCTTTGAAGAGATCCTGTCCCATCATCTTCCCGTGTGGCCGAAGCCGCCCTCGCCGCGCGCGGTGGGCGGAAGCTCGGACACCTCGGACCAGGCGACGCGGGGCACGGGCATCACGACCATCTGGGCGATCCGCATCCCGCGCGTGACCGTGAAGGGCTCCTTCCCGTGGTTGATCAGCAGGACCTTCACCTCGCCGCGGTAGTCCGGATCGATCGTCCCCGGCGTGTTGACGAGGGAGATGGCGTTCTTGGCGGCGAGCCCCGACCGCGGCCGCACCTGGGCCTCGAAGCCCGGGGGCAGCGCCATCGCGAAGCCGCAGGGGATCGCGGCCGTCGCGCCCGCCGAGACTTCCACGTCCGCGGTCACCGCCGCGTGGAGATCCAGGCCCACGGCGTCCCGGCTCTGGTAGGAGGGCAGGGGAAGATCCTCGTTGCCCGGGAGCCGGCGGATCTTCACCTCGAGCGTCGACATCCTCGTCCTCAGTAGTTGAGCGGCACGACGAGCCGCTTGTGGAAGCGGCGGTCGATGTCCATCACCTGCGCGCCGATCTCGCCCGCGACCTTCGACAGCGCGCCCCGCACGTCCATCGGATAGGCGCTCACGATCTCGTACTCCCCGCTGAACCAGGAGAACTCGTCATCATAGAGCCGGCGCGCGTAGAAGTCGCATTTCCGCAGCGCCTTGACGGCCGCTTCGTGGAACTCGATCCGCGGCATCCCCTCGGACTCGAAGCCGGGCGGAAGATCCTTCGCGACGAGCAGGCCGCCGAAGAATTCGCCGTCCGTGAGGAGGTCGGCCGCGACCGGCATGTCGGGCTTCATCAGCTCGACGAGGGCCCCCCAGCAGGCGATGTCGCGCCGGCTGAAGCCGTAGTCGAGGAAGCGCAGGTCCTCCGTGTCGGTGATGAAGTAGCGGTGCGCGCTTCCCGAGAGCTCCCAGAGCACGCGCATGATCACCGGGTTGAGCAGGGGCCCCTCGCTCCAGTAGCTGAAGCAGAACCGCTTCACGTCCCTGGGCAGCCGCGGGCGCACGTCGTGGCGCCAGTGCCACTGCGGCACCTTCGCCTCGAAGCCTTCGCGGTAGGTGAAGGTCCCGCCCTTGTAGGTCTTCGCCAGGGGAATCGTCGACAGGTCGAGCAGCGTTTTGAAGGTCCCGGAAACGCGCGGGTCCTCCGTCACCCCCGCCGCGTAGCACTCGGTGAACATCTTCCCCGCCGAGTCCCACTTCTCCAGGAGCGGCTTGAAGCGCTCGAACTCCGGGGCCACCTTCTTCCCGCGCTTGAGCTCGAATTCGTGGAGCGTGTCGGACCAGGCGGCCACGCGCACCGAGTAGCCGCGGCCGAAGAGCGGATTGGTAGACGCTTCGACCTTCCCGGCCCGGCCGTTCCAGCGGAAGAAGCCCTCGCCGAGCGGCTCGGCCCCCGCGGCCCGGAGATCCTCGCGGGCGGCGTCGAGATAGGCGTCGCGGCGCCTCTCCTTGGACCGCGCGCGGAGCCAGACGGCCGCGAAGACCAGGAGCGGGGCGACGACCACGGTCAGGAGGACGGGGACGGCTAGGGGCATGCGCAGGGGATCGCCGCGCAGCGCGGGCAACCCTTCCCGTACTTCGCGAGCGCCGCCTTCTCGAGGTCGACGCCTGAGAGCGAGCAGATCGTCGAGAGCCAGGCGAGGACGTCGGCCGCCTCCTCGAAGATCTCCTTTTTGTCCCGCTTGCGGACGCCCTCGGCGAGCTCGCCGACCTCCTCGGTGAGCCAGAGGAAGTTCTTGTCGATGCCCCGCTTCTTATCCCGGCGGTGGTAGGTCCTTTTGATCAGGTCCTGGAAGTCCGCGAGCGTCATGGCCTCTCCGGAAGAGCAGCCGCGCCTCGTCCATTCCCAGGAGCCGCGCCAGGATCAGGTAGACGGCCAGGCCGGCGGCGATCGGCACGAATGCGAGGGCGAGCTTGTGGGCGATTGTATCGCCGAGGCCGCCGCCCATCAATTGGTAGACGCCCCAGGCGGCGCCGCCCATCAGCACGGCGGCCGCCAGGCTCTTGAGGAAGCCAGCATAGACCGGCTTGAGATCGAGGTCGCCGTGCTTCCGGCGGAGCAGCGCGTTGAGCGCGAGGAAGGAGGCGAAGCCCGTCGCCGAGTTGGCGATCGAGATGCCCCGCTCGCCCAGGCTCCGGACGAGCGCGAGCGTGAGCCCCAGGTTGAGCGCGACCATCGCCGCGCTGACCTTGACGGGCGTGAGCGTGTCCTTCTTCGCGTAGAAGGCGCGGACCTGGATCTGGTTCGCGCAGTAGCACCAGAGCCCCGCCGAGTAGAACATCGTGACCCAGGCGGTCCGGTCGGTCTGCAGGGGCCCGAACTTGTCGCCGTGCTGGAAGAGCAGCGAGACGATCGGCCGCGCGAGCACCATGAGCCCGATCGTCGCGGGCACGGAGAGGAAGAGGACGAAGCGCAGGGACTTCCGGAAGACCTCCTTGAAGTCCTCCTTGGGCGAGGAGAAAAGGGGGAACACGACGGTCGCCACGGCGGTGCCGATCAGCGCCAGCGGCAGCTGGGTCAGCTGGTTGCCGTAGTAGAGCACCGAGACCGCGCCGTCGCCCTGGATGCAGTACTGCGCGATCAGGCTGCCCACGAGCTCGTTGAGCTGGACGGGCGCGAGACCGAAGATGACCGGCAGGGACTTGCGGACCACGTCGCGGAACGCCGGGTCCCCGAGATCGAGCCGGGGGCGGAGCGCCATGGAGCGCGCGAAGAGGGGCGGGACGAGGAAGAGCAGCGTGACGAGTCCGCCGACGGCCACCGCCCAGGCCTGAGTCCGGATGTCCCGCCACCAGGGGAGCAGCGCGGCGATGAGGACGACGTTGACGAGGACCGGGGCGAAAGCGGGGGCGAAGTAGCCGCGCAGGCCGTTGAGCGCCGCGCTCAGGATCGCCGCCACGCAGATGAGGGGCAGGTAAGGCAGCATGATCCGCAGGAGCGGCGCCATGAGACGGGTCTTGTCGTCCTGCGGCAGGACGTACGTGATCGCGATTCCGGACGCCGCCATCAGGGCGAGGAAAAGCGCGAGCGCCGTCACGAGGCGGTTCAGCAGCGCGCGCGCCTCGTCGGGCTTGCCGCCGTCGACTCGCTCGACGAAGGCCGGCAGGAACGCGGCCGTCAGCGCGCCCTCGCCGAAGAGGCGGCGGAAGAGGTTGGGCGTCCGGAAGGCGACGGAGAAGGCGTCCCAGGTCGCCGTGGCTCCGAAGTAACGCGCGCAGAGCATGTCGCGCACGAAGCCGAGGATCCGCGAGAGGAGGGTGCAGGCGCTGACGATGCCGGCCGAGCGGATGAACGACGATTTCCCCATCTCTCTCCAATGCCGTCCCGGGAGGGCATAAGGAGTGTGGATCGATCCGACCCGGAAGTCAAGCCGGGGGCCGGGAGATTCGCTCCGCGATCCAACGGGCGGCGGGCCAGGCGTTCGCCGCGTAGGGCGACACCGAGAGCCCGCCCCCTTTTCTCGACGCCAGCACCAGGCCGTCGTCGTCGAGCTTCCGGATCGAGAGGCTCTCCCAGGGGATCGGGGTGCGGACGACGCCGCTGCAGGCGGCCAGGCCTCCGGAATGGACCTCCAGTCCGCCGCCCAGCCCGCGCCATCCCCGGCGGATCGAGCGCGGTCCCGCCTTCAGCAGGTCCAGGCCCAGGTGGGCGTGGAAGATCGTCGCGACGATGGGGATCCCCGCGAGGATGCTGAGGAGGCCCCAGGGGATCCGGAGGAGCGCGAGCAGGCGGCTCTCCTCCAGCCGCAGGGCTTCGCCGGCCTCCAGGCGCTCTCCCAGGCGGGCCGTCAGATGGGGGATCAGGGTGGCTTCGAACGCGTCGCGGACGGCGTCGAAGGAGGCGATGTCGGGCGGCAGCTTGAAGGGCCTTCCCTTGACGGGACAGAGGAACACGGCGAGATCGTCGTAGTAGGGCTTGAGCAGGATCGAGCCGAGCGAGGCGAAGGGAAAGGTCCGGCGCCCCTGCGCGATCTCGACGTCGATGCGGTCGGCGGAGACGCTGACGGCGGCTTTCCCTCCCCGGAAGTCCTGCCAGGTTCCCCGGAGCACGGCGAGGAAGATGATGGGCAGGAACGCGAACATGATGGCGCTCGCGGTCTGCTGGGTCGTGCGGAGCACGTGGGTGAAGAGCCAGTTCAGCGAGCCTCCCACGACGATCCAGATCATGAACGTGAGGGCGGGGACGGCGACGATGTAGACGATGCATCCCTTGGCCTGGCCGCCCCCGCGGCGCTCGAATCGGACGGGGTTCATGGTCGGAGGTCCACTCTACCTTCTCTCCCCGCGGACTGATACAATCCTCCGGGTGAGCGAGGAAATCCTCCGGGAATTCGGGCGCTTCCGCCGCCGCCACCTCTGGGTGCGCGGGCTGGACCTCTTTCTCGAGTCGGCCTTCGTGATGACCCTCACGGGCGCCGCGATGCTGCTCGTCGACCGCCTCGCGTTCGAGCTCGGATTCGCCGCGCCCCACCTGTCCCAGCGCGGCATGGTGGCGGCGACCCTGCTCCTCCCCCTCGCGCTCTCGGCCGCCTTCGCGGCCGCGTCGCTCCTGCTCCGGCCCACGCCCCCCGCGCGCATCGCCTGGCAGCTCGACCGCGCCTCCGGCGGGGAGGAGCGCTTCCTGTCCGCGCTGGAGTATGCCGCGGCGGGCGACGGCGGGCCCTTCGTCCCGGCGCTCTTCCGCGACGCGGTCCGCGTGGCGCGCGACACGGAGCCCGCGCGGGTGCTGCCCCGGGCTCCCCTGGGCTACCGCTGGGGGATCGCGCTCTCGCTGGCGATCGGGGGCCTGCTCTGGGCCTACCCGCCCCAGCTCTACGAGGCGCCGATCGCGGATCTCGACGCGTCGACGGTCCGCGGCCCCGCGCCGCTCGAGGTGTTCTTCCAGGACGGCTCGATCGGCGCCATCGACGAGTTCCGCTGGGACTTCGGCGACGGGCGGACCGGGCTGGGAGACAAGATCGTCCACGTCTACGAGCAGCCGGGGAACTACGTTGCGAAGCTGCTCCTCCGGGGGCCGGGCGGGTTCTCGGAGAAGAGCGTCGCGATCGAGGTGCTGCCGGCGGACCGGGCGGCGGCCGACTTCCGCGGCAAGCCGCTCAAGGGCCGCGGCGCGCTGGAAGTGGCGTTCGAGAATCTCTCGAAGAACGGGAAGCGCTTCACCTGGGACTTCGGCGACGGGAAGCGGTCCGTGGAGGAGTCGCCGGTCCACGCGTACACGGAGCCCGGACTCTACACGGTCCGGCTGACGGTCGAGAACGACCTCGGCAAGGACGAGCGGATCCGCGGCAAGTACGTGAAGGTCGCCCATCCGGACGAGCCGCTGGTCGACTTCCGCGCCATGCCGCGCGAAGGGGAGGCGCCGCTCGAGGTCTACTTCGAGGACCTGTCCAGCGGCCTGCTGTCGGAGTGGTCCTGGGACTTCGGCGACCTGCGCGCGGGCGCGGACCGCGTCAGCCACGACCGCAACCCCACCCACGTCTACAAGACCCCGGGCCACTATACGGTGCGGCTCCGCGTCAAGGGGCCGCAGGGCGAGGACGAGGAGGAGAAGGTCCGCTACATCCTCGTGAAGAGCCCGGGCGACGGGGGCGGCGGGAGCCAGAACAGGAAGAACCAGGAGACCAAGAGCAGGGAGCGCAACCCCTCCGGCGCGGGCGGCGCGGTCGGGAAGACCTTCGGCGATCCGACCCAGCGCCCGAAAGTCAACCTGGTTCCCGACGAGCTCCGCCATCCCAACCCCGGCAAGAACCTCGTGGAGAAGGAGCTCATCTACACCGACCGGAACAAGCCCAAGGGCGAGGGGCAGCCCTCCCAGGTTCCCCTCGAGCAGGTGCTGCCTCAGTTCCAGCGGGCCGCGGAGGACGCCATCGAGCGCGAGCAGATCCCGCCCGCCTACCGCGAGCACGTCCGCCGCTACTACGACGACCTCCAGCGGAAATGATCTACCTGGACAACGCCGCCACGACGCGGATCCGGCCCGAGGTGCGCGCGGCGATGGAACCCTTCCTCGACCGCGACTACGGGAACGCCTCGAGCCTTCACGCGGCGGGCCGCCGGGCGCGCCGCGCGCTCGAGGACGCCCGGGAGGCCGTCGCGGCCTGCCTGCGCGCGGATCCCAAGGAGATCGTCTTCACGTCGGGCGCGACCGAGTCGAACGCCCTCGCGATCGCCGGGACCGCCGAGGCCCTCCGCGGCCGCGCCGACCATCTGGTGACGACGGCCATCGAGCATCCCAGCGTGCTCGAGGCCTTCGCCCGCCTCGAGCGGCAGGGCTGGCGGGTGACGCGCGTCCCGGTCGACGCCGAGGGCCTCGTCGATCCCGCGAAAATCGCGGCGGCGCTGACGCCCCGCACCGCGCTGATCTCCGTGATGACGGTGAACAACGAGGTCGGTTCGCTGCAGCCGATCGCCGCGATCCGGAAGGCGGCTCCGGGCGTCCTGCTCCACACGGACGCGGCGCAGGCGGTCGGCAAGGTCCCGCTGGCGCTGCAGGACGTCGACCTGCTGACGTTCTCCGCGCACAAGATGCACGGGCCCAAGGGCACGGGCGGCCTCTGGATCCGCAAGGGGACGCCGCTGTCGCCGCAGTTGGTCGGCGGCGGCCAGGAGTTCGAGCGGCGCGCGGGCACGGAGAACGTGGCGGGCGCGGCGGGTCTGGCGGCCGCGATGAAGCTCGCGTCTCCCGGCCGCATGGAGGAGCTTCGCACCCGGCTGCGCGCGGGCTTCGAGCGGCTGGGCGGCGTCCGGGTCGCGGGTCCCGCGGAGCGACGGGCGCCGCACATCCTCAACGTCGCGTTCGAGGGGGTGGACGGCGAGGCGGCGATTCTCGCGCTCGACGCCGCCGGCGTCTGCATCTCGACGGGCTCGGCCTGCGCGTCGATGGCCACGAAGCCTTCGCCGGTCCTGGCGGCGATGGGAATCCCCGCCGACATCGCCAAGTGCTCCGTCCGCTTCAGCCTGTCGGCGCTGACGACCGACGAGGAGATCGACGGGACGCTGTCGATCGTGCCGGGGGTGATCGATCGGCTGCGGAAGATCTCGCCGGTGGCGCGTTGAGCGAGACGATCAGCTTCGTGACCTGCAAGGACCGGCGGCAGGCGGGTCGCATCGCCCGGACGCTGGTCCGGGAAAAGCTGGCCGCCTGCGTGAACGTCGTCCCCGGCGTCGCGTCGATCTACCGCTGGGAGGGGAGGATCGAGGAAGGCCGCGAGGTGCTGCTCCTCGTCAAGTCGCGCGCCGCGCTCTCGAAGAAGCTCGCCGCCCGCGTGAAGGAGCTGCATTCCTATTCCGTTCCGGAGGTGCTGACGCTCCCGATCGCCTCCGGCCATCCGGACTATCTCCGCTGGATCCGGGAGTCGACGCGATGAACTTCAACGTCAAGGTCCTCCTGGGCGTCGGGGGCTTCATCGTGATCGCCGCGGCGGCCGTGTTCCTGTTCTCCAGCAGCGAGGAGAAGGTCATCCAGAAGCTGCTGGAAGGGGGCCTGAAGGCGGCGGAGGAGGGGAATGCGGAGGGGGTGATCGCGCTGCTGTCTCCCAACTACCGCAACGGCGACCAGACCTACGACGGCATCGTAAAGCGGATCCGGCAGGCGGTGTCGCAGCGGATCACGCCGGCGAGGATGGACCCGCCGAACATCCAGGTTTCGGGCGACGACGCGGACGCGAGCGTGCGGGTCATCATCGGGGCGCTCCAGCTCCGGCAGGAGTTCGGCCTCCGGCTGAAGCTGAAGAAGGAAGGCGGCGTCTGGAAGGTGACGAGCGCGGAGGAGGCGGGGCGTTAGTACGGGTTTGTGAACAGCACGCCTTCCACTTCGCGCCCGCTCTGGAAATCCTCGGTGAGGATCTCTTCAACCCCCCCGTTCTTGGCCGCGGCCCAGATCATCGCGTCCCAGAAGGACAGTCCGTGGGTCTTGACCCCCAGGAGCGCCGTTTCCAGCGTGGACTCGCCGGGAGCGAGGATCTTGAAAGCGCGCCGGAAATCCCCCAGAAGGGTCAGGATGTCGTCAAGGGGCAGGGGCGGCCGCAGCTTCGTCAGGCAGACGGAGGAGAATTCGCACAGATTCTGAAGGGTCACCACGCCCCGCTGTTCGTTCCAGAGTTCACGAATCAGGCGGCGCGCGATGTCGCTTTTCGGCGTGCGCGGTTTCTCGTACGCGTGGATCAGGATATTCGTGTCCACCAGGACCTGACCGCTGCGCTTCAACGACGACCCCGATCGTGGAGCTCTTCGCGCGACCACGGCCTGGCCTCGCCCTGGATGAATCCCTTTTCAAGGCGCTCCAACGCCTCCGAAAGATCGCCCGTCCCGGGCTTCCGGATGCGCTCGATGAACAGCGTCAGGTACGAGCGATCTCCGATCTCCTCGGGGCGGATTTCCAGGACACGCCAGGGTTCAGGCGTCCTGAGGAAGAGAAAGCCGCGTCCCTCCGCGGCTCCTTGCATCGCTCGGAGGGTGGGGCTTCCCTGGGTGAGCCAGGGCTCGACCCACGACGCGGTCTGGACGTCGAAGGCCTGGACCCGGACATGGGCGCGTCCAGGTTCCGGCGGTTCCAGGTAAATGAGCCGGTAGTCCGGAGGCACCGTATCGAGCAGCCGCCGGGCGCTGGAGATGGCCGTTTCCACAGGACCCGTAATCAACCAGGCGAATACTGATCTGGGTTGAATGACTCCCCGCACTTCGGCCTCATCGAACTTGAGGAGTTTGCCTACCTTCTGAGGGTGAAGTTTTCCTCTCTGCACCCAGGCGTAGAGGGTGGGGAGCTTGATTCCCAAGATCTCCAGAACCTCATGAGTCCCTATAAGCTTCATACAACTATATAACTATATTATCCATACAGATTCAAGCCCGGTGGGAGGAAAGTGCCGAGAATGCGGTGGGGAGGCAGGGTTCAGATGACTTTGCAGGCTTTGAGGGTCTTCTCGAGCTTCTCTTCGTTCGCGGCCGACATCTCGCACATCGGCAGGCGCATCTCGCCGTTGTACATCCCCATCTTCTTGAGGGCGGTCTTCACGGGGATGGGGTTCGTCTCGATGAAGAGGTTCTTGAAGAGCTCGAAGTAGCGGTCGTGGATCTGGCGGCCCTTCTCGACGTCGCCCATCACGGTCGCGGCCGTCATCTCGGCGACCTGCTTGGGGATGATGTTCGCCGCCACGGAGACCACGCCGACGCCGCCGAGGCAGAGGATCGAGAACGTGAGCGAGTCCTCGCCCGACAGGATCTGGATGTCGCTGAGGGCCCGGAGCTGGGTCACCTGCTCGACGTTGCCCGAGGCGTCCTTGAGGGCCACGATGTTCCTGATCTTCGAGAGGCGCGCCGTCGTCTCGGGGGCCATGCTGACGCCGGTCCGGCTGGGGACGTTGTAGAGCATGATCGGGATCGGGACGGCCTTGGCGACCGCCTCGTAGTGGCGGTAGAGCCCCTCCTGGGTGGGCTTGTTGTAGTAGGGGGTGACCATGAGCGCGCCGTCGGCGCCGAGCTCCTTGGCCATCCGGGTCTGCTCGATGGACTCGCGCGTGTCGTAGGTGCCGGTGCCCGGGAAGACGAAGGCCTTGCCCTTCGCGGCCTCGACGACGGTCTTGATGATGTTCGCCTTCTCGTCGTGGCTGAGGACGGGGCCCTCGCCGGTCGTGGCGACGGGGCAGATCCCGCTCGTCCCGTTCTTCACGTGGAAGTCGACGAGCTCCTTCACCTTCTTGAGGTCGACCTCGCCCTTCGAGTAGGGCGTGACGAGGGCGACGAACGAGCCGTGGAGCTTCATAGGGGCTTAAATCCTAGGCAGGGTGAGGGACGCTGTCAAGCCCAAGCGGCAGGTTTCCCTGGGAAGCCGGCAGCCCTGAAAAATATAGTTTTCTGACAAACTATATATTCTTGGGGGCGTAGGATAGCCGATGCCCCTGGCGGAGGTCGAACACGGGTCCCGGCGCGCGCGGGTTGCGGCCTCGCTGCTGGCCGACGTCTTCGGCGGGCGCCGGCCGGCGGGCGAACGGCTCAAGGTCGGGCCCCTGGCCCGGAAGCTCGGCGTCAGCGCCACGCCGGTGCGCGAGGCGCTGGTCGAGCTGGCGGGCGCGGGCGTCGTGGAACTCCTGCCGCGCCGGGGGGCCGTGATCCTGCCCTTCGGGCCCCGGCAGCTCCGGGAGATCTGCCACCTGCGGCGCGTCCTCGAAGCCGAGGCCGCCCGCTGCGCCTGCGGCCGGATCGCCCCCGTCGAGCTCCAGGAACTGGCGGCCGCCCTGTCCCGCCAGATCCGCTCCCCGCGCGACGCCCGCTGGTCCGCGGAGACCCGCCGGCTCGACTCGCGGCTCCACGAGCTCATCGCCGCCCGCTGCGGCAATGAGCGCCTGGCCAGCGAGCTCGGCCGCTACCGGATCCTCTACCGCACCCTGCGCGACCTTCATCACCAGCGCCGGACGGCGCGGTCGAACTTCTCCCGCATGGAGGAGAATGCCGAGCATCTCGCGGTGGTCGAGGCCCTCGCGAAGGGCGACGCGGACGGCGCCGCGGCGGCGATGGGGCGCCACCTCGAGTCGGCCGCCTTCGTCCTGGAGCGGGAGCTGTTCGGGAAGGCCGCCGTCGTCACGTCGGGCTGATCAGGACCGGAGAACCTTGATGCTCCTTTGGCTCGCGGCCGCCGGGATGGCGATGGCCCAGGAGGGCGTCGACTTTTCCCGCGACGTCGCCCCCCTGCTGGAACGGCGCTGCCTGCCCTGCCACCAGCCGGGCATCCGGAAGGGCAACCTCTCCCTGCACGACCTCAGCGATGTGAAAGCCAATGACCTGCTCTCCCCGGGCAAGCCGGCCGAAAGCGTTCTCCTCAAGATGGTCCTTCCGGGACCCGGGGGACGCCGGCCCAAGATGCCCAAGGAGGGCGACCCGCTGAAGGCCGGCGAAGCGGAGCTCCTCAAGCGCTGGCTCGCGGCCGGCGCGCCCTGGCCCGAAGGCCGCGTGCTCCAGGAGCGCTCCAAGGCCGACAAGAACTGGTGGTCCCTCCGGCCGCTCGCGGGCGTCGCGCCTCCGGGCCCGGCCGCCCACCCGATCGACCGCTTCATCCAGGCCGGGCTCGAGGCGAAGGGGCTGAAGCCTTCGCCTCCCGCGAGCCGCCCCGCGCTGATCCGCCGCGTGACCTACGGGCTCACGGGCCTGCCGCCGACGCCCGCCGAGGTCGAGGCCTTCGTGTCGGATCCCGACCCTGACGCCTACGAGAAAGTCGTCGACCGGCTCCTCGCCTCGCCCGCCTACGGAGAACACTGGGGGCGGCACTGGCTGGACGTCGTCCGCTTCGGCGAGAGCACGGGCTTCGAGCGCAACATCATCCTCGACAGCGCCTGGCCCTTCCGCGACTACGTGATCCGCTCCTTCAACGAGGACAAGCCCTTCGACCGGCTGGTGGCCGAGCACCTCGCCGGGGACGTGATCGGCGGGGGAGACCCGTCCGTCGAAGTGGGCACCGGGTTCCTCGTCGGCGGACCCTACGACAACGTCGGCAACCAGGACGCCGTCCAGGCGGCGCGCATCCGCGCGGACACCCTCGACGACATGATCCGCGCCACGGGGGAATCCTTCCTCGGCGTAACGATCGGCTGCGCGCGCTGCCACAATCACAAGTTCGATCCGATCACGCAGCTGGACTACTACCGCCTTTATGCGTCGCTCGCCTCGGTCTACCACGGGACCCGGACAGCCGCGGGTCCCGATCTGCGCAAGGAGCGGACGGCGCGCGAGCAGTCCCTCCAGGCCCGGCGGGAGGCGCTGGCGGCGGAGCGGGAGAAGATCGAGACGGAGGCCACGACGCGGGCCGTCGAGCCGGACTGGCCGCGGCCGGCGGCGGACCCCGTCCTGACCGAGGAAGTCTTCGAGCCGGTGGAGGCCGCCCACCTCCGGCTCGTGGCCGAGCGCTGCGACGACGCGCCCCGCGAACGGAGCGGGTGGATCATCGACGAGTTCGAAGCCTGGACCGCGGGCGACATCCCGCGCAACGCGGCGCTGATCAGCGGCGGGGCGAAAGGGCCCCGCACCGCGATCGACGGACTACCCGGAACGCGCTGGACGGCGCCGGGACCGGAGCTCGTCGTCGCGCTGCCCGGGGTCGAGCGGATCGCGAAGGTCGTCTTCTCCTCCAACCGCCTGAAGGATCCTGCTCGAAAGTCCGAGCGCTTCTTGGCCGACTATCGCATCGAGGTGTCGCTGGACGGGAAGACCTGGCGCAAGGTCGCCGATTCCGCCGGCCGTGCACCTTCCGGTCCGGCCCACCGCCGCGCGCGCCTGGCCGAGATCGGCGCGCTTCCGGCGGACCGCGAACGTCTGGCGGCCATCGAAGCCGGGCGCGCCGCGCTGGAGAAGGAGCTCGCGACGATCCCGCCGCTGCCGTCCTGGTGGATGGGCCAGTTCCGGAAGACGGACGGACCCTTTCACGTCTTCGTGGGCGGAGATCCCCAGAAGAAGGGGGATGCGGCGGATTTCCGGAGCCCTTCGTTCCTGGGCGGAGGCGGCACCGTGCTGGACGCGAAGGCTCCGGAAGGGGAGCGCCGGCTAGAGCTGGCGCGCTGGATCACGGCCCCGGGAAATCCGCTGACCCCGCGCGTGCTCGCGAATCGGCTCTGGCACTACCACTTCGGCACGGGGATCGTCGACACGCCGGGCGATTTCGGCTACATGGGCAGCCGCCCCACGCATCCCGAGCTCCTGGACTGGCTGGCCGCGCGCCTGCAGGAAGGGGGCTGGAAGCTCAAGCCGCTGCATCGCCTCATCGTCACCTCCCAGGCCTATCGGCAGTCGGCGGGCTTTCGCGAGGAGGCGGCGCGGGTCGACGGGGACAGCCGCCTTCTGTGGCGCTTTCCACCGCGCCGCCTGTCCGCGGAGGAGCTGCGGGACACGATGCTGACGCTGGCAGGGAAGCTCCCGAAGGAGGAGCGAGGAGGTCCGGGCTTCCGGCTCTACAAGTATGTCGAGGACAACGTCGCGACCTACCTGCCGCTCGACCGCCACGGTCCCGAGACCTGGCGCCGCGCGGTCTACCACCAGAACGCCCGAGCGGCGCGGGTCGACGTGCTGACGGACTTCGACTGTCCCGACAGCGCCTTCGCCGCGCCGCGGCGGGCGAGCACGACCACGCCGCTCCAGGCGCTCACCCTGCTGAACCATTCGTTCACGGCCGAGATGGCCGGCTTCCTCGCGGCGCGCCTTCGGTCGGAGGCGGGTCCCGATGCGGCGGCGCAGGTGTCGCGGGCCTTCCTCCTCGCCTATGGGCGGCTTCCGTCCGACGCGGAGCGGACCGAAGGGGCGGCCTTCGTGGCCCGGCAGGGCCTCAAGGCCTTCGCCCGCGCGCTCCTGAACACCAGCGAACTTCTCTATCTGCACTGAGGACCGGATGGACGCTATTTCGCGGCGCGACTTCTTCGGCGACTTCGCCACGGGGCTCGCCGGCGTCGGACTGGCGAGCCTCCTCGCCCGCGACCTCCTCGCGCAGGAGCCGCCGGCCTGGACTCCTGGGCGGGGCACGCCGCAGTACCCGGCGCGCGCGAAGCGGGTGCTCCAGATCTTCTGCCCCGGCGCGGTCTCCCACGTCGACTTCTGGGACCACAAGCCCGAGCTGGAGCGCATGGACGGCAAGCCCCTGCCGGGCGAGGAGAACATGGTCTCCTTCCAGGGGAAGAACGGCGCGCTCATGAAGAGCCCCTGGCCCTTCGTCCCGGCCGGCCGCAGCGGGAAGCGGATCTCCAGCCTGTTGCCCCACATGGCGCGCCACGCGGACGACATCGCCTTCATCCACTCGATGGTCTCCAAGACCAACACGCACGGTCCCGGCTGCGTGTTCATGAACACCGGCCACGCTACCGAAGGCTTTCCCGCGGCGGGATCCTGGGTGAGCCATGCGCTGGGGCGGGAGAGCGAGAACCTGCCCGGCTACGTCGCCATTCCGGATCTGCGCGGCGAGCCGCCCAACGGGAAGGCGAACTGGAGCAACGGCTTCCTGCCCGCCGAGCACCAGGGCATCGTGCTGGCGGAGCATCAGCCGATCCGGAATTTGCGCCCGGCGGAGGAGTCGGCGCCCGGGTCGGAGGACGCCCTTCGGGAATTCCTCGCGGGTCAGAACGCCCGCCATGCCCGGGCCCATCCGGGCGACAGCGAGCTGCAGGCCCGCATGGCCTCCTACGAGCTCGCCGCGCGGATGCAGCTGTCGGCCCCCGAGGTCACGAACCTCGGGTCCGAGCCGGACAGCATCCAGAAGGAATACGGCACGGCCGATCCGAATCCGATCAAGGCCTCCTACGCCCGCAACTGCCTGCTCGCGCGCCGGCTCCTCGAGCGCGGCGTGCGCTACGTGAACCTCTACTGCGCCTCGCGCGCCTCGGGGGTCGACGGGCTGCTCAACTGGGACGCCCACAAGACCCTGAAGGCCGACTACGAACGCCACGCCCCGGTCTTCGACCAGCCCACCGCGGCCCTGCTCAGCGACCTCAAGCGCCGCGGCCTCCTCGACGAGACGCTCGTCCTCTGGACCACCGAGTTCGGCCGCATGCCGACGCACCAGGCGGGCACGCAGGGCCGCGACCACAATCCCGACGGCTTCACCTGCTGGATGATGGGCGCGGGCGTGAAGGGCGGCGTCAGCCACGGGGCCACGGACGAGTTCGGCCGCCGCTCGGTGGACCGGATCGCGACGGTGTGGGATTTCTACGCCACGGTGCTGCACCTGCTGGGCCTGGAGCACACGCGGGTGACCTGGTACCACAACGGCCTCAACCGGCGTCTCACCGACGTCCACGGCCACCGCATCGACGCGATCCTCGCGTAGCGGGCGGGCCTATTTCTTCAGCAAGCCCGCCAGGAAATCGTCGATCGCCTTGGTCGCCGGATCGCCGGCGGTGCCGAGGTTGTCGTTGAGCTTCGAGTGCTGCGTGTCCTTGGCGCCGAACGCGGTGACCGGGATGTCGGAGGCCTTGAGGACCGACGCCAGCCGCTTCGCCTGGGCGGTGGTGTCGGGATGGTCGGCGACGTAGAGGATCAGGAAGGGCGGGATCCCCTTGCCCTTGGCCACGTGCGTCACGGCCGAGTAGTCGCGATGCTTCTCCGGGTCGTTGCCGAACTTCTCGCGATGTCCGACCTTCGCCTGCGGCTCGCCGTGCACGCGGCGGCGGGTCTCGGCGGTCTCGATGATCGCGGGCACGTCGTAGGTGTCGCCGTCGACGGGGACGCAGCCTTTGAGCGCCGAGAAGGGGACGCCTTCGGCCTTGAGGTAGCGGTCGTCGATGCACATGAGCGCGGCGAGCTGCGCGCCCGCGGAGTGCCCCATGACGTAAATGCGGCTCGGATCGCCGCCGTGCTCGCCGATGTGCTTGTAGACCCAGCCGATGGACTTCGCGACGTCCTGGAAGATCGTCAGCATCTCGACCTTGGGGAGCAGGCGGTAGTTGGTCGAGACGAACACGAAGCCGCGCTCCACGAACATCTTCGGCTTCTCCTGGACGAGGGACTTGTCTCCCGCCTGCCAGCCGCCGCCGTGGATCCAGAAGACCACGGGCAGGTTCTTCGCGTCTTTCGGGGCGTGGATGTCGAGCACCTGGCGTTCGATCGCCGGGTCGCCGTAGGGGATGTCGCGCTTCACGTCCTGGACCGGAGCGAAGGCGAGCGCGACGAGGAAGGGGGAGAAGCATTTCATGCCCGGATCCTAGGGAATTCGCCGGGTCAAGTCGAACGTTTTTCAGGACAGGGGATGCCCGGGGATGACGGCGGCGGGCCCATCAGGGAAGTCCTGATCCGAACGTCCCTTTCCCGGCGGGCGGGAATCGGCGAAGGAAGGCGCCG
>JACQFK010000402.1:4598-5097 GCA_016200125.1 Planctomycetota bacterium | reverse complement strand
CGTCCTCCTGGTCGCGCGCGGGATCCACCTGCGCTACGACGCCCGGATCCGCGTGCTCGAGGCCGGAGTGCGCCACTACGACCGCGGCCTCGCACGGATGGACGACCGCTGGACGGGGCAGGGGCGCGACGGCCGCGACTACGAGGAGGCCGGCCATCCCTACGCGGGGGACCTGGACCTCTTCGGCCGCGGATCGCTCTTCGAGCTGCTCTGCACGGCGCAGACGCGGACCGGGGAGAAGACGCTCGCGCGCTGGCTCCTCGCCCCGGGCTCGCCGGAGGCGATCCGGGAGCGCCAGGCGGCGGCCCGAGACCTGCGCGACCGGCTGGACCTGCGCGAGGATCTCGCCCGGCTCGAGGGCGACGTCGCGGCGGGCGTGCGGCCCGAGGAGCTCGCGGCCTGGGGCGCGGCGCCTCCCGAGCTGCCGGCCCCGATCCGGATCGTCGCGCGGCTCCTGCCGGCGACCTCGCTCGGGACGCTCGCGTTGTTCATCGGCGGC
>JACQFK010000402.1:0-4592 GCA_016200125.1 Planctomycetota bacterium | reverse complement strand
GGCGGCGTGAGCCCCTGGCCCTTCGCCGCCGTGGTGCTTTCGATCCTGATGTTCAACTGGCGCGTCTCGGGCCGCGTGAGCCGCGTAGCCGAGCTGGGCGAGCGGGCGGAGCGGGAGCTCGACCTGCTGGCGGCCGTGCTGCGCCGGCTGGACGGCGAGACCTTCGCGAGCCCGCGGCTGAAGTCGCTCCAGGAGTCCCTGCGCGACGCGGCGGGCCGGCTCGAGGAGCTCGCGCGCCTGGTCCAGCGGATCCAGGCGGTGCGCAACGAGCTGATCCGCGCGCTCGCGGGGCTGATCCTCTGGAAGGCCCACGTCGCCTTCGCGCTCGAGAACTGGCGCGCCGCCTGGGGCCGCGACATCTCGCGCTGGCTCGACGCGGTCGGCTAGATCGAGGCGCTCGGCGCCCTCGCGATGTACTCCTACGAGAACCCCGACGATCCGTTCCCGGAGATCGTCGAGGGGGGCGCCCGCTACGAGGGCGAGCAGCTCGGCCACCCGCTGCTGCCGCGCCGGAGCTGCGTGCGCAACGACGTGCGGCTCGGCGACGCGCCGCGGGTCCTGATCGTGAGCGGCTCCAACATGTCCGGGAAGAGCACGCTGCTCAGGACCGTCGGCGTGAACGCGGTGCTCGCGCTGGCGGGCGCGCCGGTCCGGGCGCGGCGGCTGGCGATCTCGCCGCTCGCGGTGGGGGCGACGATCCGGGTCCAGGACTCCCTGCAGGCCGGGATGTCGCGCTTCTACGCCGAGATCAGCCGCATCAAGCAGCTCATGGAGGCGGCGTCGGGGCCGCGGCCGCTGCTGTTCCTGCTCGAGGAGGTCCTCGCGGGGACGAACTCCCAGGACCGCAAGGCCGGCGCCGAGATCCTGCTGCGGCAGTTCGTCGCGAAGAACGCGATCGGCCTGGTGACGACCCACGACCTGGCGCTCGCGGGCGCGGTCGACGTGCTCGGCGCCGCGGCCGCCAACGTCCACTTCGAGGACCAGCTCGCCGACGGCAAGTTGGCCTTCGACTACCTGCTGCGTCCGGGGGTCGTGACGAAGAGCAACGCGCTCGCGCTCATGCGGACCGTGGGACTTCTCGACGGAAATCCGGGTCCCGCTCCGTCCAGTAAGTAGATGAAGCGGAGCCCCTGGATCCTTCTCCTGGTTGCCGGCTGTTCCTCCCCGCCGCCTGCGGCTCCCGTCATCCGCGGCGAGCCCCCGAAGCAGGAATGCCAGATCGTCGTGCAGGCGGAAAGCGCCGAGTGGCAGAAGGCGGCGGAGGAGCTGACGAAGGGGAGGTCGGTCGGCGAGCAGCAGAAGCTGCTGGAGTCGGAGCGCCACTACCAGCTCGCGCTCTCCTGGTTCAACAAGGGCGATTTCGACAAGGCGAAGGAGCAGGCGCAGATCGCGGTGGAGAAGTGGCCCGAGCATATCGCGGCGCGGAAGCTCTTCTCCGACGTGGGCGAGATCATCGTGGGCGGCCCCACGCGGCTGCGGGGGATCGGCGACCACGACCTCCGGGTCGCGCAGGTGACGGTAGAGCAGCAGCAGCTCGAGATCACGAACCACATCCTGCACGGCGGCCGCTTCCTCGACGCGAAAATGTACCGGAGCGCGCTGCGCGAGCTGGAGAACGCCGAGTTCAAGATCCGCAACATGCCCTACGACGTGAAGTCGATGAACGACCTGCTCCCCAAGGTGCGGGAGATGGCCGCGCGCGCGAAGTCGTCGATCCGCGACTGACCGGACGTCCCGGATGTTGCGCTGGACCGCCCTCCTGGCGATCGGGGCGACCGCCCTGCTGGTCGCTTTTCTGATCAAACAGACCTACCGGGCGGAACTGACCGGGCCAGTGGTGCTGAACTCTCGGACAGATCCCGATCTCCCCGCCTCCGGCCCTGAGCCCTCCGGAACACGATGGGTCGGTCTATCGGTGGACGAGCCGCCCCTGGATGAATGGTTCGAAAGACTGGTGCTGGCAGGCCTGTCCATGTCGGGACACGGCGAGGGCGACGGCAGCAATCCCATGAAATGGGTCTGGTATCTGCAGGTTCCGGAAGATCTCGCGCGGGATCTGCGGCTGGGAGATCGGCTGCAGGTGCGCTCTATGAGCCTGTATCTGCCCGGAAAAAGGGGCGACGGCATCCGGCACCGCCGCTACGACGTCGAGCGTGGTGGAACGTCGAAGTCATTTGAAGAACCCGGCAACCTCAAGTTCTTCCTCGCGTGGGGCGCGATCGCCGGCACTCCGCTCGCGATGTGGGCGACCGCTGTGGCCATCATTCTGGGCTGCGGAGGGGGCGGGAAGACGCCGAGCCCGGTCCGCGACTAGTGATCGCGGCTGAAGATCCGGTAGCTCGGTCCGAGCTCCGGCGGGTGGGGAGTATCCGGGGGATCCGCCACCAGGCGGCCGTTTTCATCGCGGATCAACAGGAAGGCCCCCTTGAGAGGCAGGGCGCGATACCGGATGTCCATCCAATCGGAGATGAGCTCCAGGTTTTTCTGCTCGATGTCTCCCATCTTGTCCGAGCAACTGAACAGGAAGCGTCCCGTTCGCAGCTGCGCCATGAACGGGCTGTCCTTCTCAAGCAGGGCAAGTTCCCGGGAGTCGTTCCGGAGCGGCGGGCGGGAGAAGGTGGCGTAGATGTTGCCCGCGACGACGCCGAGCGCCGCCACGACCGCCACGATCCGCAAGTAACGGGTCGGCTTCAGCTCGGGCCAGGCGATCGCCGCGAAGAAGAGGGCGAGCGGCACCGCGGTCGAGGTCCAGATGTACTGCCGGCTCACCATCGTGTAGCCCTTCAGGTGCGAGAGCGTGAAGATGAGCGGCATCACGACGATCAGCGCGGTGAGCGCGACGGGCGGGATCGCGAGGGAGCGCAGCGCGGGCCGCTTCAGCGCGAGGAAGGTCATCGCGCCGCCCGCGATCCAGACATGGAGGTTGCTTAGGACCCAGAAGCGGAGGAAGTGGGGCATCCTCTCCATGTAGATGCGGTCCTCGTACTCGCCGCTCGTGGAGCGGAGCGCGTAATAGGCGCCGATCACGGCGGGCAGCGCGAGCAGGAGGGCGCCCTCTTTCAGGATCTCCTTCAGCGGGCGCTGCTCCACGCGCCTCACGATCACCAGCGCGATCCCGACCGCCAGGAGCTGGAAGCAGGCGGCGGTCGCCGTCCCCGCGAGCAGCGTGAGCGTGATCATCGGCACGTGCGGCGCGGGAGGGCGTCCAAGCATCCAGGCGAGGAAGAAGAGCCAGAGCCCGTTCCACAAGCCGTAGGGGCGCTCCGTGCAGGCGAAGGCGAAGACCTTGGGGTGGAAGAAGAAGATTGCGAGGCCGCAGACCACGAGCAGATATTGAAGGATCGATCCGCCCTGCGCGCGGAGCCGGAGTCCGACGACGAGCGCGGCCGCGAAGCCCAGGGCGGCCGTGAAGAACATCGAGGGGAGGCGGATGTAGCCCTGGGGCGTCAGGCCCAGGTAGTTGAGCCGCGCGCGGGAGAGGTCGGCGATCACGTCGACGACGTACATCAGCGGCGCGGGGCTGATCTGGCCCACGGCGCCTTTCGAGATCATGTCGCCGATCGACTGCGCGCGGGAGAAGCGGAAGACGGCCGTGACCTCGTCGCCGCGCAGCGTGCTCCGGTTCGAGCGGTGAAGCGTGAGAGCGAAGAAGACGATCGTGAGGAGCGACAGCGCCGCGGCGAACCCGATGAAGCGCCGGCGGGGGGATACTGCGGCGTCCGACACTTACTTCTTCAGCACCGACAGGCCGCCGAGGTGGGAGCGCAGCGCCTCGGGGATGACGACGCTGCCGTCGGCCTGCTGGTAGTTCTCCAGGATCGCGATCACGGTGCGGGGGAGCGCGAGGCCGGAGCCGTTGAGCGTGTGGACGTACTTGACCCTGCCGTCGGCGTCGCGGAAGCGCGTGTTGAGGCGCCGCGCCTGGAAGTCGGTGAAGTTGGAGCAGCTCGAGACCTCGAGCCACTTGTCCACGCCGGGCGCCCAGGCCTCGAGGTCGTAGGTCTTCGCGCTCGAGAAGCTCATGTCGCCGGTGGAGAGGAGCACGCGGCGGTAGGTCAGGCCGAGCTTCTCGAGGACCTCCTCGGCGTTCGCGGTGAGGGTCTCGAGCTCGTCCCAGGACTTGTCGGGGTGGACGAACTTCACCATCTCGACCTTGTCGAATTGGTGGATGCGCTGCATGCCGCGCGTGTCCTTGGAGTAGGCGCCCGCCTCGCGGCGGAAGCAGGCCGTGTAGCTCGTGTAGAAGATCGGGAGCTGGCCGTGGGAGAGGATCTCGTCGCGGTGGAGGTTGGTGACGGGAACCTCGGCGGTCGGGATCAGGAAGAGGTCGTCCTTCTCCGCGCGGTACATGTCGTCCTCCATCTTGGGCACCTGGCCGGTGCCGACCATGGAGGCGCGGTTGACGAGGAAGGGCGGCCAGACCTCTCGGTATCCGTGCTTCTGGATGTGGAGGTCGATCATGAAGTTGATGAGCGCCCGCTCGAGGGCGGCGCCGGCGCCCATGAGGATCAGGAAGTTGGGGCCCGACAGCTTCGCGGCCCGCTCCTCGTCGAGGATGCCGAGGTCCTTGCCGATCTCCCAGTGGGGCCGGG
>JACQFK010000432.1 GCA_016200125.1 Planctomycetota bacterium | reverse complement strand
GGCGTCCGGTCGAGGATCGCCCGGTTCCGGACCGCGTACTCGCGCACCGGCCGCGTCATCTCCGTCTCGATCCATCCCGGCGCGAGCGCGTTCACGCGGATCCCCTCCGCCGCCAAGGCGATCGCGAGCGACTTCGTGAGCTGCACGATCCCGCCCTTGCTCGCGCTGTAGGCCGGCGCATGGCCGCCGCCGAAGAAGCTGAGCATCGACGCGATGTTCACGATGCAGCCGCGGCGGGCCGCAAGCAGCGGCCGGCAGGCCGTCGAGACGCGCATCGCGCCGGTCAAGTTGACGTCGACGACCCTCTCGAAGCCCGCGAGCTCGAACTCCGCCCCGCCCCGGAGGAGGGTCCCGGCGCAGTTGACGAGGATGTCGAGACGGTCCAGCGAGGCGACCAGCGGGCGCACGCTCGCGTCGTCCGATACATCGAAGGTCTCGAGCCCGGCCGCGGTCACCTGACATCCCGCGTCCTTCAGCGCGGCGGCGATCGCCTGTCCGATGCCGCTCGTGCCGCCCGTGACCAGCGCCCGTGTCCCGCTCTCGAACATCAGAACTTCCCGTACTTGAGGTAGGCCTCGCGGGGATCGGCGCCCTCCAGGATCGCCTTCCGCACGAGGTTCTCGCGCTTCATGACGTCCTCGGTCGCCTCGACGATCTCGCCGACGATCGCCTCGGGGATGATCACGACCCCGTCCAGGTCGGCCATCACGTAGTCGCCCGCCTTGATCGTGAGCGGGCCGATCGTGATCGGCTTCCCCAGGGAATCCATCACCCACTTGCCCGCGATGTCGGAGGGCGTCGCGTAGCGGCAGAAGACGCGGAAGCCCAGCCCCAGGATGAAGGACGAGTCGCGCGTGCCCCCGTCGACGATGTAGCCGCGCACGCCGCGCTTCTGGAGCGTCTCGGACGACAGCTCGCCCATGTGGGCCATCGTGAGGTCGTTGGGCTGGCAGATCACGACGCTGCCCGAGGGCGCCTTGGACAGAAACGTCGTCCACTCGAGGATGGTCTCGTGCACCCCGAGATTCGTGGTGCGGCGGCCGCTCACGGGAAACACGGGGCCCGCCAGCTTCCACTTCGGGTCGAGCGGACGGATGCCGTGGGGCAGGGCCTGGTTGGGCAGCCCCTTCTCGCGGAGCACGTCGAAGACGGCGCCGCTGTAGCACTGCTCCAGGCGCTCGGCGAAGTTCACGGCAGGGATTGTAGACGGAATCCGGCCCCTCGGCCATCATCCGCCGTACTTTAGGTATGACCAACCGCTTCCTGGCCGCCGCCGTCCTGCTCCTCGCCTCCTGCGGAGACGTCCGCGACGAGTACGACCTCGTGATCCGCGGGGGGACCGTCATCGACGGCACGGGCGCGGCCCGCGCCACCGGCGACGTCGCCATCCGCGGCGACCGCATCGCCGCGATCGGCTCCGTTCCCGGCCGCGGCCGGAAGGAGATCGACGCCCGTGGCCTCATCGTCGCGCCGGGCTTCATCGACATGCACTCCCACTCCGACTACCTCCTGCTCGAGGACGGCGCCGCGCAGAGCAAGATCCGCCAGGGCGTGACGACCGAGGTCTTCGGCGAGGAGAGCTCCGGCGGCCCCTCGATGGGCAAGCTCAAGCCCCGCCGCGCCAAGGGCGACGAGGAGGGGAACGGCGAGTGGACGACGCTCGGCGGCTACTTCCAGGCGCTCGAGCGCTCGAAGATCTCCGTGAACGTCGCCTCCTACGTGGGCCAGGGGAACATCTGGCGCTGCGTCATGGGCGATTCCTTCGACCGCCCCACGCCGGAGCAGCTCGCCGAGATGAGGAAGCTCGTCGCCGGCGCGATGGAGGACGGCGCCTTCGGGCTGTCGACAATGCTCGCGTCGGGCCCCGGATATCTCGCGACCACCGATGACCTCGTGGAGCTCTGCCGCGAGGTGAAGAAATACGGCGGCATCTACTCCTCGCACATCCGCAACGAGGGCCTCGCGGTGATGGACGCGATCAAGGAGGCCATCGCGATCGGCGAGCGCTCGGGCGTCGGCGTCGACATCATCCACATCAAGATCGCCGACCAGAAGAACTGGGGCCGCATGAAGGAGATCGTCGCGCTGATCGAGGAGGCGCGGAAGCGCGGCGTCAACGTCCAGTCGAACGTCTACCCCTACACGAGGGGCAACAACAACCTGGTGACGATCCTGCCGCCCTGGGCCCACGAGGGCGGCGTCGAGAAGCTGAAGGCGCGGCTGCGCGACCGCAGCGAGCGCGAGAAGATGAAGAAGGACATCCTGGGCGGGATCCCGGGCTGGTACAACCACTACACCGCGGTGGGCGGCGACTGGAGCCGCATGCTCGTGAACGGCAACCTGAGCCCGCAGAACCGCTCGGCCGAAGGCCAGACCATGGACAAGATCCTCGCCGCGCGGAAGGCCGCCGACGCGCTCGACGGCATGTTCGACTTCCTCCTCGAGGAGAACGGCTCAATCCCCACGATCTACGCCCACCACACCGAGGAGGACATGAACCTCGCGCTCTCGCAGCCCTGGTGCTCGATCGGGTCGGACGGCCTGGCCCACGCGACGGAGGGCCCGCTGCGCCGCGGACGGCCCCACCCGCGCAGCTTCGGGACCTTCCCGCGCGTGCTCGGCGTCTACGCCCGCGACAAGAAGCTGCTCACGCTCGAGGACGCCGTGCGCAAGATGACGTCGCTCAGCGCGGCGAAGATCGGCCTCAAGGACCGCGGCGTGATCCGCGAGGGCGCCTTCGCCGACCTCGCGATCTTCAGCGCGGACAAGGTGATCGACAAGGCGACCTACCTGGATCCCTTCCAGTACCCGGAGGGGATCGAGGTCGTGATCGTGAACGGCGAGGTGACGGTCGACCACGGCCGCCACAGCGGCGCCCGAGCGGGACGGGTGCTCCGGCACGGGAGATGAACATGAAATACCTCGGACTGCTGGCTCTCCTTCTTGCTCCCGCGGACGACGCCGGGGTGGTCTATCCCGGCGGCGAGGGGCCCGGCAAGGGGAAGCACATCGTCTTCATCGCGGCCGAAGAGTCGTACCGGTCCGAGGAGTCGATGCCCCAGATGGCGCGCATCCTGTCGAAATACCACGGCTTCAAGTGCACGGTGCTCTTCGCGATCGATCCCAGGGACGGCACGATCGATCCGAACGTGAAGAACAACATCCCCGGCCTCGAGGCGCTGGAGACGGCCGATCTCCTCGTCGCCTTCCTGCGCTGGCGCGAGCTGCCCGACGACCAGATGAAACGCTTCCTCGACTACGCCGAATCGGGTCGGCCTATCGTCGGCATCCGCAACGCCACGCACCCCTTCCGCTACGCCAAGGGGAGCACGAGCTCCTACGCCAAGTACGACTGGGCGAGCAAGGATCCGCAGGGCGGCTGGGGCCGCCAGGTGCTGGGCGAGACCTGGGTGTCGCACTATGCGAAGAATCTCGTCGAGAGCACGCGCTGCAACGCTGCGGGCGAGCATCCCATCCTGAAGGGGATCCCGAAGAGCTTCTGGATCCCCGACGACGTCTACGGCATCAGCACGCTGCAGGGCGACTGCACGCCGCTGCTGTTCGGCCAGCCGCTCGTCGGATGGAAGCCCGACGACAAGCCCACGGACAAGAAGCCGATTCCCATCGCCTGGACGAAGTCCTACACGGGCGCGGCCGGCAGGACGGCGCGCATCTTCACGTCGACGATGGGTCACGGGGACGCCTTCAAAGTCGAGGAGTTCCGGCGCTTCATCGCGAACGGCTGCTACTGGGCGCTGGGCATGGAGTCGAAGATCGACGAGAAGAGCAAGGTCGACCTCGTGGGGACCTACGAGCCCGGCCCGGTCGGCGGCAAGGGGGAGTTCCCCGACTGCGTGATCCATCTCCTCCAGGAGCAGGGAGTCGAGGGCTTTGCGGTCAACGATCCGCTCCAGGCGGCCAAGCGGGCCGAGGAAGTCCGCCCGGACCTGTTCATCCTCGACTTCAACATGCCCAGGCTGCTCGGTCCCGAGCTCGCCGCCCTCCTCAAGGCCGGCCCCGGGATGAAGGAGATCCCGATTCTGTTCCTGTCGGGCATGACGGGCAAGACCCACCGCGACCTGGCGACCTACTGCGGCGCGTCGGCCTATCTGGAGAAGCCCATCAACTCGCCGAAGCTGATCCACACGGTTTTCCAGCTGCTCCAGACGCGCAAGAAGCCGTAGTCCCGCGATCAGGGCGCGATCAGCGCGTCCACCGCGGCGGAGAGGGCTTCAGCCGAACTCCCCGGGAACGCACGGACGCCTTCGGGAACCTTGGCGCCCTCGCCCGCCAGCCAGAGCGTCCCGGGCTGCCCCAGCGACAGGATCGCCGGCAGATCTCCGTATTTGACCGCGCCCTGCAGGAAGTCCGGATCGCGATACGAGGTGAGCCCCGCGAAGCGGAAGCCGCGGGTGTCCAGGTAGGTCCTCGTGATCGCTTTACCCGCCTGCGCCCGCGCCGCCGCGGCCACGGGGCCGGCGCCGTTCACGCCCACGAGCGTGATCTCCTTCGGCGCGTGCTCGTCGTCCGCCACGAACGCGATGAGCGTCAGCAGGTCCTGCACGCGGCCGGCGAAGACCGGCGGCGTGTAGCCGTAGGTGAAGGCGGCGCACTCGCGGGTGTTCTTCACCTTGGGCTGCTCTTTGAGCGGCCTACCGTCGGCGAGGAACTCCCCCTGGTAGAGGAGATCCCCGCCCAGCACCGAGTATCCGGCGTCGACCAGCTTCTTCAGCTCCGCGCGCGGAGCGCCGCCCGCGCCGTACATCCCCGCCTTCCCCGCGCCGTCGGCCCAGATCACGACCTTGCCGTTCCACTTCGCCTGCTTGGGATGGAAGGAGACGATCGGAAGCTCCTCGCCACGCGCCGGCGCGCGGAGCAGGTCCTTGAACTGCCAGTGGTCGCCGCAGTCCTTCTTGTCGACCTTCTCGCGCGTCAGCGTCCCGGGGGCCGGCAGGCGGCGGCCGATCAGGACCTGCAGGAATCCGGCTACGACGCCGCGGCGCTGGGGGGCGTCCAGGGCGGCGATCTGCCGGTCCGACGCCTCCGACATCGCCTTCAGGAACGCGACCTCCACGTCTTCGCCCGACGCGGGCTTCGGATGCTCCGCGTCCCACACCGTGTACTCCGCGGGCGTGAGCGGCTCGAAGTCCTCCTCCACGACCGGCTCCTCGAGGCCGAGCTTCAGGTGGCGGTTGAACCAGGAGTACATGAGCGCACGGCTTACATAGTTGTAGTTGTGCGGGAAGTGGACGTGCTGCCAGCACTTCACGTTGTCCTTCGCCCCGAGCATCGCGTAGAGCTTGCCGAGCTCGGGGTAGCCCTTCGTCATCATCTCCTTCGTCCAGTCGTTCGCCGCCGTCATGCCCTGCGGCTTGGGGGCGAAGAGCGCGGTGAGCTCGACGTTGCCCGTCCCCACGCGGAGGCCGCAGGCGTTCTCGCAGGTGCAGCCGCCCTGCATCGACGTCGAAACCATGCCCATCGGGAAGGCTGCTGCGGGGCGCGGATCGAGCGCGCAGACGAGGATCGTCTGGGTGCCGCCGCCGCTGGAGCCGGTCACGCCGATGCGGGCCTTGTCGACCTCGGGCAGCCCCGCGAGGAAGTCGAGCGCCCGCAGCGCGTTCCAGGCCTGGACGCCCAGGATGCTCTGGAGCCGAAGCTCCGCCTGCGTGCTGAAGAAGCCCCAGCGCTCCGGCGTGTCGAGCCCGGGCCGCTGCTTCGAAAGCCGGTGGGCCACCGCGGTCGGGATCTGGACGCTGTCGGCGTAGCCCAGCATGTCCCAGATGAAGCTGACGCAGCCCAGGCGGGCGAGCGTCGCGCAGCGCGCCAGCTGCGGGAAGCGTCCCGACTTCTCGAAACGCTCCGCGCCGTCGGCGATCATCTTGCGGACGTTCTTCTCGCCGTAGTCCCAGAGGCGGCCTTCGTGGCCGTGGGGACTCAGGACGGCGGGAAGCAGGCCGGTCTTCCCCTTGGGCCGGAAGAGGAGCCCGGTGACGAAGTGGCCGGGGAAACTTTCGAAGGCGACCTTGTCGACCGTGAAGTCTGGCCGGTCGACCCGGCCGAAGATCCGGGCTTTGAGCGGCGTCCGCTCCGGCAAGGGCCAGAGTCCCGTCGCGACCTGCACCTGGAGCCGGATCTCGGCGGCCCGGGCCTCCCAGGCGGCGCGCGTGGCGGGGACCTCGAAGGGAAAGTAGCCGTCGTAGTCTTTGAGGGGCCCCAGGCGCGAGTCGGCCGGGACCTTGCCTTCGGGCAGCACTCTCGAAGGGTTGTCCTGGAGCGATCCCAGCAGGACGATGACCAGAGCGAGAATTCGCATGTAGGGCTCCTCGTGGCTTCGCTATACCCTACGGCGCATCGGCCGCGGCGGCGGCCGGGAACTACATTGGAATGAGGATGATCCGATGAACAAGGCAATTCTGCTGGCGGCGCTCCTGCTCTGCGGCGCCGCCGAGCCTGACCGGGATTCCGCGGCGGACTTCGAGGGCGTGAGGCGGGTCTGGGTCTCCGCGAGCCAGTGGCCGAACGCCAGGACGCACGAGACCTTCGCGAAGGACGCGGTCCGCCTCTACGGCGCGCAGGACGGGACCGAGGAGCAGAAGGCGCTCGCGATCTACTACCACGCCCTCCGTGTCATGGGGCACGGCGGGGAATACATGCAGGGCCCTCCCGGGAAGGAAGAACACGTCTGGGATTCCTGGATGATCTTCCACGTGTACCCCAAGGCGCTCTGCGAATGGTGGGGCTGGTTCCTGGTCGACCTCTGGAAGGGCTTCCACAACAACTGGAGTTTCGATCCCAACAGCTCCGTGGCCCGCAAGGTAGGTCTCGATGCCTCGACCGAGAAACCCCCCGTGGCGGGCTCCGGGGCTCATGTCGAAAGCGCCCTGCGCTACAAGGATCGCGACGGCGTCGTGCGCTGGCACCTCTTCGACGGGAACATGGGGTACTTCGCCTACGCGCGGGGAACGGACCGTGTCGCCTCGCCCGAAGAGATCAAGGCCGAGTTCCCCGAGCTGCTGATCCGCCCGCACAACCCGCCCAAGCCCTACTTCGTCCTGTCGGCCAAGCACGGCGACGCCGAATCGGATCCCGCGTTCCGCAAATTCCTGGGCAACACCTATCCCTTCGTCTACAGCGGCGCGCGGCGGCTCTCCAAGTACAAGACGGACTTCGACCTGCGGAAAGGCGAGTCGCTCCGCCGGCAGTGGTATGACGACGGCAAGCCCGTCGTGGGCAAGGCCTACAAGGACAATGCGATCCTCGTCTCGATCGACGGCGCCGCCAAGTACATGTATGCGAACGGCGAAGCGAAGGATCCCTACAACTTCCCCGTTCAGCGGCCTTACCTGAAGGACTATCCCCGCCTGGGCCTGAACAAGCCCTTCGGAAACGCCACCAGCGTCTACACGCCGGACCTCAGGGAGGGAAAAGTCGGGACCGGAGCCCTTTCCTCCCGCGGCCTCGTCTCCCGGAAGGGAATCCTCGGAGCGGCCGAGGCCGGGGTCGAAGGCGAAGTCATCTACCAGATCCGGAGCATCTATCCGTTCGCGGAGTCCCTCGTGACGGGAAGCAGCATCCTCGAAGCGAAGGGGCGGGTCGGCATCGACTTCTCGCTCGACGAAGGCAAGACCTGGATCCCGGTCCTGACGGCAAAGGACGCCGGAGCGCCCTTCAGCCTCGATCTCGGCAAGGGTCGCTGGGACCAGGATCTGCCGTCGACCTACAACATGCCGGACCGAACTTCGCAATTCTGCGACGCCTGGGATCCGGCCGGGCTCGCGGCGGTGAAGTTCACCGGCTTCCAGTACCAGGTCCGGATCCGGATTCTCGCGGAGAGCGACGCCGCCAAGGTGGGGCTGACCGGCCTTCGCTTCAACAACACCCACCAGTGCAACATCGGCATGCTGCCGACCCTGCTCCCGGGCGCGAACGCCATCACCGTCGAAGGCGACGAACTGACGCCCGGAACCCTGCTCAAGGTCGAGTACGCCTGGATGGAGAACGGGGCGACGAAGACCCGCGTCGAGTCCGTGACGAAGCTGCCGCACGTATTCGAAATCAACGTGGCCGAAAAGGATCCGTTGAAGGTAAAGTGCCTCTATCAGACCCTTTCCGTCGACGGGAAGTAGCCGACCGACGGTCTCCCCTCCTCCAAGAAAGACCAAGATCTCGATCCGAACGGTCCGGCGATTGTATGATCTTCGGATCCTCAAGGAGGCTTCATGAAGACGATCCTCGGCGCCCTCGCGATCTTCGCCGCCCTGCAGGACGGCGGCTGGGTCTCGCTCTTCGACGGCAAGACGCTGGACCCCTGGGAGGTCAAAGGCGGGACCGCCACCTACCGGATCGAGGACGGCTGCATCGTCGGGAAGACGACCGAAGGCAGCCCGAACTCCTTCCTCTGCACCAAGAAGCTCTACGGCGACTTCGAGCTCAAGCTCGAGATCAAGGTCGACGACGAGCTCAACTCCGGCGTCCAGATCCGCTCGGCGGCCCGGCCCGACGGCGTCGTCTACGGTCCGCAGGTCGAGGTCGCGATCAACGGCAGCGCGGGCTTCGTCTACGGCGAGGGCACGAAGTTCGGCTGGCTGAGCGAGGACCGCTCCGACCCCAAGGCGCAGGCGGCCTTCAAGAAGGGCGAGTGGAACAAGTACCGCGTGCTGGCCGACGGGAAGTCGATCAAGACCTGGGTGAACGACGTGCCGGTAGCCGACCTCACGGAGGAGAAGACCGGCCTGACGACGGGCTTCATCGGCCTGCAGGTCCACGGGATCAAGAAGGGGACGGGACCCTACGAAGTGCGTTTCCGGAACCTCACGCTCCGGGAGCTCAAGAAGTAGGCGTCGCCGTTTTAATGTCACTTCCCGCCGTCAAACCTCAACACTAAAGAGGGGGTTTGAATGGCGCTCGTCGGAACCATCGTCGGACGACCGCGTATGGATGCCGGGGGGTTCGAAGCCCACGTGCGCCTTCAGCACCGGCGCCTGCTCGCTTACGCCCTCGCGCTGACCCGGAAGACCGACGCCGCCGAGGATCTCGTCCAGGACGCCCTCCTCATCGCCCACCGCGACCTCGCGAAATACGACCCGGCCCGCGATTTCGGCGCCTGGGTCCGCGGCATCGTCCGGATGAAGTACCTGGAGTGGACCCGGGCCCACCGCGCGGAGCGGCTCGACGCCGCCGTCCTCGAAGCCCTCGACCACCAGCACCAGGCCTGGGACCGCGCCGCGGAGGACGGCCGCGAGGACGCCGCCGTCGCGGTGCGCGAGTGCATCGCGAAACTGGGCGAGCCGCTCGGGGGAACCCTGGAACTCTTCTACCGCGAGCAGGAGTCCTGCTCGGCGATCGCCGAAAGGCTGGGCACCACGGAAGCGGTAGTGCGCAAGCGGCTGCAGCGGGCCCGCGAAAGCCTCGCGGAGTGCCTCCGGCGCCGCCTGGAAACCTACTGAGGATGAACGACATGGACGACCCCAACGTGAACGACCGCGCCCAGGACCTCGCCGTCGACGGCCTCCTGCGGGAGACGCTGCGGGAGGACGGCGCGCGCGACGCCTCGCTGGAGCGGATGCTCGCCCGCGTCCGCGGCGACGGAGCACCAGCGGCGCCCCGCTCCTTCCTCTCCTGGACCTTTCGGACCGCGGCGGCGGCCGCGCTCCTCCTGATCGCCGGCCTTCTCGTGACCCAGCGCGCGCCGGCGAAGCCGCTCCACGTCCTCACGGGCGAAGGGCAGAACGCGTCGTACCAGCTCGAGGACCGCAGCGTCGTCCGCGTCACGGAGAACACCGAGCTCCTCGTGCGGTCGAGCTCGCAGGGCATGCAGGTCGAGATGCCCCAGGGCGGGGCGACCTTCGAGGTCACGAAGAAGGAGCCGGGCAAGTCCTTCCAGGTCGCCACCGCCTACGGCGACATCGTCGTCCACGGAACGAAGTTCTCCGCCACCCTCGATCCGGGCGCCCTCGTCGTGCGGGTCGAGGAAGGCTGCGTCGAAGTGCGGAACGCCTTCGGCCGCGCGCGGCTCTACCCCGGCGAGCACGCGGTGCTCACCCAGGACCGCGCCCCCGACAAGAAGGAGAAGCTCTTCCTCGAGCCCATCAAGGTCGAGGTGCCGCCCATCGCGTCCGATCCCTCCGTGAAGTACGACTACGACATCGTCTACGTCCGCGCCCGGCGCGCGGGCGACGAAGTCCACAAGCGCTTCTACACCGACTTCTCCCAGCCCGTCACGCTGGAGCCCGGCGCCGACCTCATGCTGCTCAACCCCGACGGCAAGGAGGAGCTGCTCGTGGAAGGCGGCAAGGGGTCGATCACCGATCCCATGGTCTCCTTCGACGGCCAGTGGGTCTATTACAGCCACCTCTACAATGAAGAGAAGCACAACCAGTGGTCGCCGCCCGCCGAGGGCTCGGA